>NZ_JUEI01000049.1:0-39805 GCF_000802655.2 Paenibacillus sp. IHB B 3415
CTGGCGGAAATCTTGCACAGAATACAACAATCCGTGCCTCTAAGGCCCTCATCTGGCGGAAATCCTGCATATTGTACAACAATCCGTGTTTCGAGGCAGCGGTCCTACCGGAAACCCTGCAACTAGACGTTCATCGCTAACGCCTCTAGTACGCGCGCTCTCCAAGCTTACAGATACTGTGTTGGACTCATTCTGAGCAGGTTGTCCTTGGAGCAACGTTCGTTGTGAAATTAAATGTATCGATAAACGGCTCCATTCACCTCATCGAACGTTACGAATATATGAATGTATACGGAGAACCGAATAGAATGAGCCGCATATAGTCTTAAAGAACCGAATGTGTGCGAAAAACCGAATACAATGCGCCGTTGATAGGTTTAACGAGCCGAATGCATGCGAAAAACCGAATACAATGAGCCGCAGATAGGGTTAACGAGCCGAATGTGTGCGAAAAACCGAATAGAATGCGCCGTTGATAGGGTTAACGAGCCGAATGTATGCGAAAAATCGAATACAATGAGCCCGCAGATAGGGTTAACGAGCCGAATGTATGCGAAAAACCGAATACATTTCCCCCTATAGAGAAAGATACTGCCGACATATACCGTACTACCGGCATATCAATCCGCACCACCCGCGCATCAACTGTGCTGCCACCAATCAATCCGTACCACCGCCGCTTCTATCCCCCGGCTCCTCCTCAATCAACAAGCAAGCTCCATCTTCCACGCAAATCAAGTCGGTCTTCCCCTCCTTCCCGGCATGCGCATTAACCACAACCGCTTATTGAGCAGACCGCAGAGCCGTGATAAGATGGGCAGTACGGCTGATAGAGTAAGTATATATAGAGAGTGGGAGAGATAGAGATGAGTAGCAGCAATACAACCCGGATGATTATTGATTGTGATACAGGAATAGACGATGCTTTGGCTATTCTTTATGCCCTCCGCACACCGGAAGTGGTGGTTGAGGGGATAACGACGGTGTTTGGCAATATTGATGTGCAGCAGGCGGCGGATAATACCTTGCGGCTGCTTGCACTCGCAGATCCCGGATACGACATCCCGGTAGCGCTTGGAGCGTCCAAGGCACTGGTGCGCGAACTGACAGGCTTCTCAACCCATGTGCATGGGGAAAATGGGATTGGCGGCGTTCAGCTTCCCCCTTCCCGGCAAGTGCCGGTGCAGGAGACAGCGGCGGAGTTCATAGCGCGGATGGCGGATGAGAACCCGGGTGAGATTGTACTGGTAACGCTCGGACGGCTGACCAATCTGTCGCTCGCGCTGGATTTGGACCCGCAGTTGACCTCCAAGCTGAAGAAGGTAGTGGTCATGGGCGGCACGGTCTTTAAGCCGGGCAATGTGACTCCGGTGGCCGAAGCGAATCTGTGGGGCGACCCGGAAGCAGCTGACCGTGTATTCACCTCTGGCCTGCCTGTGCTGATGATCGGGCTGGACGTTACACTGCAGACACGGATCACATCAGAGCATCTTGAGCTGCTGAAGCGCCATGGGCGCGAAGAGAACAAGTCCATCATAGACTTCATGGAAGAGTCACTCGAATACTATTTCGAATTTTACCGGGAAGCCAATTATCTGATCAATAGTGCGCCGCTGCATGATCCGCTGGCCCTCATGGCCGCAGTGCAGCCAGATCTGGTGACTACGCGCCGGATGAAGGTCCGTGTGGAGCATCAGGGAGAATTCACCTCCGGCATGGTCGTGGCAGATTTGCGGCCGCAGCCCAAGGTTGGACATTTCATCGAAGTGGCGGTGGATGTGGAGGCTGAACGGGCGGTTGGCGTCTTTTTGAATGCGTTTATGTGAGTGGAACCGAATTATGCTTCAGCCACCCTACTTCAATAGCAGACAATTGAATTTCCCAATAGTTACAATCTCTTAATTTGCTATAATTATCTAGTTTGGTAAAATGGTAGGGGATGTAAGATTGAGAGATTCATAATCTATCTATATGAGAATGGGGAACTAATTAATGAAGCATCTGGCTAAAATAGTATTATGCGCAGCGATCTCACTGGGGAGCTACACGGCTCTTCCTGTAAGTGCTGCACAGGCGGCACCAGGCGGTGTCAGTATTCTGCTGGACGGCTATCCGCTGCCCTTTCCGGTAGAACCGGTAGTCATAAGCGGAACGACAATGGTACCCTTCCGTGCGATTTCTGAGGCACTGGGCATTGGGGTGGAATGGAACCAGGCGGCCCGCCAGATTACCGCGACACAGAAGTCTGCTGCTGAAGCAGCTCCGGCAAAAGTTATCCTGACCCTGGGCAGTAAAAATGCATCCGTGAACGGAACCGTAGTGAAGCTTGATGTAGCGCCGCAGAATATCCGCGGGACGACGATGATTCCGCTCAAGTTCTTCAGCCAGCAGTTTGGAGCGGTTGCTTCCTGGAATCAGGCTTCCAAGACCGTATCCATTACATCGCCCAAGCGGGATATGTACACTTTAGGATTCTATGCTCAGAAGGCCTACAGCGAAGTGTCGCTGATTCCAAGCTTTGATGCGGTAGCCTTTGGCTGGAGCCGGATTGACCCTACCGGACAATTCACGACAACCGGTAAGGATTTCTGGTGGCCGGAGGCAGCAGGAGAGGTAACGCCCGAATCCATTGTCCAGAATGCAGCAGCGGGAGGTACAGCCCCCTACCTGATGGTTTACTCCAGTGACTCAGCTCTGGAACTGAGCAAGAATCTGGCGGACCCGCAGCTGCAGCAGCAGACCATCGCCAGCATCGTGGACCTTGCCTCGCAGAAGGGATTTCAGGGCATCGGACTGGATCTGGAAGGACTGGGCTTGACCGGAGATAAGGCGCTTGTGCAGAGCCAGTATAATGCTTTTGTCAAAAATCTCTCCGTGGCCGCACGCGCTGCCAGTCTGAAGCTGACGGTGATTCTGCATCCGCTCAACAGCTCCTACAAAGGTTATGATTACAAGACTCTGGCTTCGCTCGCTGACGATCTGGTCATTATGGCCTATGCCTACGAGGGCGAGAAGGGGCCGGAGCCGATGGACAAAGTGGATGAAGGTATCCGGCTAGCCCTGCAGCAGGTCAGCAAAGACAAGCTGATTCTCGGCATTTCAGTATTCAGCGAGAATGATTCCTCCGTCAACGCGAAGATTGGCCTGGCCAAACGTTACGGCCTCAAAGGAATTGCCATCTGGCGTCTGGGTCTCATTGGCCAGCCGGTGTTCAGCAGAATGGGCGAATCGGTAGAATGGTAGCAGCAGGTGCTGCAAGTATTCATGCAATGATAGCTATAATTAAATCTGGCTGAAGAGAGACTGCCGTATGGTGATATTGACCATGCGGCAGTCTTTTTGATGAATATATGATTGTATATCTTTCATTATATGAGTCCTCCTCAGGTTCCTGCTTGTTATGCAGCATCTTGTATATTCGGGCTGGCGATATCAAATGTCACATTAACCTGACGGGTAAACCTGTATAATTTTAAAGGTTGACCTTTAAATTGACGATTCTAAATATAGGAGGACTATAGAGCATGAGTACGAAATACAAAGCACTGGAACTGGATAAACCGATGACTTATGAGCTGGAGGGTCTGGAAGTCGGGGTTACCTCGAACTGCAATTTCCGCTGCGATTACTGCTGCGCTTACAATAGAAATGATGGACAGAGCATTAACGGCAAGGAGGTTATCCGCATTCTGGAGGAGCTGCCGAATCTGAAGCGTGTGCGCCTCTCGGGCGGTGAGGTGACGCTGAAGTTCCAGGACTGCGTGGATATTGTGGCTTACTGCACCTCCCGCGGGATTCAGACCCAGTTGAACTCTAACGGCAGCCTGCTGAATGAAGAGCGGATCGGGCAACTGGTGGATGCAGGCCTGACTACGATACATATATCCTTCAATTTCACTACTGCCGAAGCATTCTCTGCTTACTACAATATCCACACAAGCGTTTATAACAAAATCAGAGAGAACATCACCATGTTCGCCAAAACAAATGTAAATGTGGTGCTGGAAACGCTGCTCTTCAACGAAACGCAGGACAATATGCGCGAGATCAGCGATCATGTCTATTCCATGGGCGTAAGAACGCATGAGATCCAGAACAGCATTATTATGGGCCATACCGGCTGGAAAGCGATCGCGGCCCGGGAACAGCTGAAGAATGCCGTGAACGAGCTGATTGCCCGTAAACCAGCGGATACAACCCTCTATTTCACATGTATGGACCGGTTCATGGAGGCTATGGGCTTCGAGGAACAGCCGGGTGTCTACTTCCCGCACTGCATTGAGGGCATGAAGCAGCTTCACCTGCACGGCAATGGCGATATTCTGATCTCTGAGCTTTGCCACCCGGTTATTATCGGCAATATTTACAGCGGCACCTCGCTGAAGGATCTGTACAGCAATATGCCTGCACCGCTCGAAAAGTATCTGGAGAAGCGGCCTTGCCCGGCGCTGGATGCGCTTTTCCCGCAAGGGGTATAGTCCGGACGCTGCAGCAGAAGAGATTATGAGCGGATATTATTATTGCGTATTCTATCAGGCAGGATTGCAGCCCAACCGCTGTGGTCCTGCTTTTTGCTGGGAATGACTTTGAATGACAGGTATTTCTGACTTTATTTCAACTATGAATGAAAACTTTCATGTATAATCATCAGCATGAACTGTATAACAATGCAGAAACCTTCTGCTTCATTACTATAGAAATAGAGATAACACATCTGGATTGGGAGGATTTCATCATGATTTACGGTTTTTTACTATTGCTGCTGGCCTGCTGCTTCCAAGGCAGCTTCGGGCTGGGGATGAAGAAATACCAGCCGTTCTCCTGGGAAGCGTTCTGGACGATTTTCTCGCTGGTAGGCATTTTAATTATTCCGGTGGTCTGGACTTGGATTGAAGTGCCCAACTTCTTCAGCTATATCCGGCAGACGCCTGCTGATGTGCTGTGGACGGCCTCCATCTGCGGCTTTCTGTGGGGCATCAGCTCGATTATGTTCGGCAAAGCCATTGATTCCATCGGTGTCTCGCTGACCTATGGTGTTAACATGGGGATATCGGCATCGCTGGGTTCGCTGATTCCGCTGTTTATCTTTGGCAATATCCCGGCGGCTGGCTCATTTACGGTACTGCTGACCGGCACAGCAATTATGCTGGCTGGCGTTGCCGTGATCACCAAAGCGGGCTTGCTTAAAGAAAAGATCATCACCGCTTCCAGCCAAGGGACAAGCTCCGGCAGCCATCTGACCAAAGGCCTGATTATCGCTTCAGCTGCCGGACTAGGCTCTGCTGCGATGAATGTCGGCTTCTCCTATGCGAGTCAGGCGGCAGATATTGCCGTTGCCGATGGAACAGCCAGGATTAGCGCCAATCTTATTTCCTGGGTAATTACGCTGTCCGGCGGCTTCATCGCTAACTTCGCGTATGCTTTTATCCTGTTAATCAAGAACCGGACCTATAAGGATTATTTCGCCAAAGGTGCAGGCCCGGCCTACGGCAAGGCGCTGTTAACCGCTGCAGTCTGGTTCCTGGCACTCGGTGTCTACGCCAAGGCAACCGCATTACTCGGTCCGCTAGGCTCTGTCGTGGGCTGGCTTGCCTTCAACGGATTGTCGCTGATCATCAGCAATGCCTGGGGACTTAAGGATGGGGAGTGGAAAGGATTCACGGCTCCCAAGAAGCTGCTGCTGTGGGGGAATGTAATATTGATTCTGTCCTGGATTGTAGTGGGGATCGCCAACAGCATGGCGTAGGAAATTCCGCAAAATGCCAATTTTTCGCCCTGCCGGACGGCTTGGTTCTGTTATGATTTCATTAGAGGTGTTAACCAAGACCAAGAAATCTGCAGAGAAGGAATGTGTGGCCCGCCATACATAAAGGGATATAACATGCTTGGTGCAATAAGACGCGGACTGATATCTTCCAATGTTGTGCTTGAGAAAATAATGCCGCTGCTCACTCCGGCAGCCATTGCCGTTGGTGTGCTTAATGAGGCGGCGCTGCTGCCTTTTACCTGGCTGGTGCCGTGGATCTTTGCTTTTATGACGCTGATCGGCAGTCTGAAATCTAATTTCCGTGACTTGCTGGCAGTGTTGGCTAAACCGCAGAAGCTGATCATCCTGCTGATTATTCTGCATGTGGTGATGCCGCTGATCGGCTGGCTGGCAGCGATGGCCTTTTTCCCGGGAGATCCGTATACAGTTACAGGGTATGTGCTGCTGTTTGCCATTCCGACCGGTGTGGTCAGTGTGGTCTGGGTGTCGATGCATGGCGGGAATGTTGCTCTTACGCTGGCTCTGATCCTGATCGATACACTGCTCTCGCCGCTGGTTGTACCCGGCACGCTGTATCTGCTGATGGGGGCGAGCGTGCAGATTGAGATCGGGGAGATGATGCGGGGCCTGCTCTACATGGTGGTGCTGCCATCCGTAGCGGGGATGCTGCTCAATCAGTTCAGCAAAGGCAAGGTTACTGCAGTTTGCGGTCCGCCGCTGGCACCATTTGTCAAAGTTGGCCTGTTCATCGTGGTTTCGATTAATGGTGCCAGTATTGCCCGTTATCTGAAGCATCCGGATGGCAAGCTGGTCCTGATTATTGCCGTTACTTTCGTGACCGTCGTATTGGGCTATATCATCGGTGCTGTAGTCTCACGCAGCTTCCGCTGGGATTATGAGAATGCCGTCGCCGTTCAGTTCAACTCCGGTATGCGCAATCTGAGTGCAGGTGCGGTACTGGCAGTGAAATACTTTCCGCCGGCCGTCGCCCTGCCTGTGATTTCCGGCATGCTGTTCCAGCAGATTCTGGCTGCCTGCTCCGGCATGTTCATCCGCAGCCAAGCGAAACGTCTGCACCAGCCGGAAGCTCCTACTTCAGGAGGACCTAAAGCCACACCGGCCGAGAGCCGCATTTCGTTATAGAATATCCCGGCAATCCCGCATTTCCCCCCATTTTGAGTGCCGCTGTCTGCGGCTGGGGAATTGCGGGTTTTTCAGGCTGAATATAAATAAAAATAGTTATATTTCACTATGATTCGACAAAATGCGATATTATTTCCGAAAATTCGTCTAAAAATATTAATTATTTCTGTGGGAAATCCGATAGTAATTGTAATAAATGTTACAGTTTTTAGCTGTTCAGGTACTAGTGGATTAGATAGAGGCGGAAGGGTGTAGAAAACTATGAAGATTCGTATGAAGCTATCGGTTATGATGATTGTCGTTACACTAATTTCTACAGCATTAATGGGGATTTTTACGTACACCAAGTCCACTGGCACCATCATGAATCTGACTGAATCTTCTATGGCACAGGTGAACACTAACAAAGCGCAGACTATTGCGGCAATGATCGATAAAGAGAAGCGCAGCATGCAGCTCGTTGCAGGTGAAAGCGAGATCGCGGAACTGCTGCTTCAGGCCGGAAACGGCGAACTTACTACCGGAGATGCACTGCAGAATGAAGTGAATGTGAAGCTTCAGGGTTTAGTCAAAGATGCTGGCAACCTGGAGCATATGTTTGTGGCTGATATGAAGGGAATTGCGGTAGCTGACAGTGACACCAAGCTGGTCGGCACCGATTTCAGCGAAAGAAACTACACGAAGAATGTATTCAAGACAGGTGAAGCTGTCGTCAGTGAGACCTTGAAATCTAAATCCACCGGAGCTTATGTATTGGCCTTTGTTCATCCTGTAAAGAGCGGGGGCAAGATGATCGGTTTCGTCGCTTCGGCGGTTAATGCTAACAGTATTATTAAATATTTGGCCGATGCCAAGGTGACTAATGCGCCTTCATCTTACGCCTATCTGGTGGACGAAACCGGCAATATCCTCTACCATCCGGATGAAACGAAGATTGGTTCAGTGATTGAGAATGAATCAATTAAAGCTGTTGTGGAGCGTGTGAAGGTGGGCGAGACCGTACCGGATGGAACGGTGCAGTACACGTATGAGGGCGCTGAGAAAAAAGCGGCTTTCACCGTTCTTCCGGAGACCCACTGGACCCTGGTGCTGACCGGAGATCTGGAGGAGATCATGCTGCCTGTGGACGAAATGACGAACTACATTTTATTGCTCGGACTGGGAAGTCTGCTGCTTACACTGTTGATTGGGGTTACTGTAGCTACCCGTATCTCCTCACCGATTATCAAGCTTACTCAGCTGATTAACCGCACGGCAGAGCTGGATCTGAAATACGACAACCAGTATGAATATTTAACCAAAAATAAAGATGAGACAGGCACCATTGCCAAGGCGATGTTCCATACCCGTGCAGTGCTGCGTGAAATGGCCGGAAGCCTGATCTCGATTTCCTCGAAAGTGCTGGACAATGCGGAGACGCTGGAGAAGCTGTCCATCGACGTCAGAGAGAATGCGCATGATAATTCAGCCACTACGGAGCAGTTGTCCGCAGGTATGGAAGAAACGGCAGCATCTACCCAGGAGATGACGGCAGCGATTCATGAGATTGAGAACAATGTCAGAATGATCTCCACCCGGGTAAAAGAAGGCTCCGGTGTATCCGGTCAGATTACGGAACGTGCATTGGCGCTTCAGCATGATGCGGTCACGTCCACCGAGAATGCCAAACAGATCTACGGCTCGGTCCGTGGTGAGATGCAGAAAGCTATAGAGCAATCGGGAGCCATCAACGAGATCAATGTGCTGGCGGATACGATTCTCTCCATTACAAGCCAGACCAATCTGCTGGCGCTCAATGCGGCGATTGAAGCTGCACGGGCGGGCGATGCCGGGCGCGGATTCGCCGTTGTAGCGGGTGAAATCCGCAAGCTGGCCGAGAAGTCCTCTGAGACTGCGGCAGGCATCCAGGGCGTTGTCAAGAATGTCTACAACTCCGTAGAGCAGATGATTGAACATTCCGAAGCCATGCTGACGTTCATTGATCAGAATGTGCTGGGCGATTATGAGCGGCTGACCGAGGTCAGCCAGCAGTATAACAGCGATGCTTCAACGATTAATGAGCTGATGAACCAGTTCGAGGAGGCAGCGGACCATCTGAACGAAACGGTGTCCAGCATCGCCATCGCCGTTAATGAAGTGGCGGCTACTGTGAACGAAGGCGCTATCGGTGTGCAGGATATCGCCGAGAAGACGGCGGATATTGTAGAGAAGACCTTCCATGAGGCCACCATGGCTGATGAGAATACGCAGAGTGCCAAGGAGATGCAGGTCCTGGTAGAGAAGTTCAAAATCTAAGCCGGTTTCAGCAGATTTTTACCCGCGCTTCATCTGATTTTAAGCTTCGGGGTATATATTAATCACATAACCCCCCTTTAATATAACTTAGACCCCGCCGGACGTTGGCGGGGTCCCTTTTTTTTGTTGGCAGATAACTAACTCTTCGGATTGTGGCCATCACCGGGCTCAGCTTCGCCGGAACAATTATCTGGTAGCTCTCCCGTTCCTTACGGACCGTACAGCCCTTATATTCCTGAAAGGGATACATTTCGCCGCGCTTACGGACCGTACCGCGCTTATTGTCCCTCCGGCAGGCAATATGGAGGTGAATAGCCGCATTTAAGTGCACTGGTGTCCGTTAGCTTGCGTAAAAGAGGCTTTTGGCATAAATAAGCGCTGCTCAGTCCGTTATGCTCAGGCAGACGGCACAACTCAAATTCCTCAACACGATGTCTCTGCAAATAGTGAATTATGGTGTAAGCTGGGTTGTAGCGTTGAATTTGGAGTGGAGGCTAAGGTAACTGTGGGAAAAATTGAAGAATTATTTCAGCTTATAGGTAATAAGCTTGTAGGAATCATTCCTGATGAGTGGGACGAAATTCATCTCTATGCTGAGATATTGCCGGGTTCGATTATCATTTATTTTTACTTCGAATCTGCTACAAAAAATGAATTGATATATAGTCATAACATCCCAGAAATTTATGGAGTAGATGAACGTATATATGACCGGTTGCACGGGGAGTTACGAGATTATTTCGTTGAATTAAATAAGGAGTCCAGAAGTACTCTTGATCAACCTTGGACAAATCTGACGATGTATTTGGATCAATCAGGAAAATTTAATATTGATTATGGTTATGATGAAGTTTTGTTCTCCCCTGCTCAACAATTTACAATCTGGAAGCATGAAAATTTAGGACTACATCCTACGGACGAATTTGCCCAATCTTACTTAGATGAATATTTAAAAACTAAAACGGATTAATCCCCCAGAGGTGTCCTTTCAGCCATTCAACGGCTGACCGAGGCACCTCTAGTTGTTTATCTAGAAATGGAACTTTTAGCGGGAAATCGCAGTTTCAGTATGCTATATTAATTATAACCCAAGTCAGATAATGGAAGGAGGACGCTTCATGAGAAGATTAATGCTCAGCTCTACGCAAAGTCTATGGACGACATGGCAGTGGTTGTTGTGTAGAGCTGATAGCAAGTCTCCGCTGCAACGATTTGCCGCATAAAATGGTCTGTTCTATAGACTTTGCTGCCTTTACAAGTTCACTACTTTAAAGGAGCGGAGCTATATGAAATATGTAAATGCAGATCTGGTATTACCGCAGCAGCTGCTGCAGGAAGTACAGAAATATATGCAAGGCGGGATGCTCTACATCCCCAAGCCCGAGGGACAACGGAAACGGTGGGGGGAGAACTCAGGCGGCAGAACCTATCTAACGGCCCGGAACCAGTCCATTCGTGACCATTATGCCAGGGGCTTAAGCGTAACCGAGCTTGCCGAGCAATTTTGCCTGTCGGGTGACAGCATCAAGAAGATTGTATATGGAAGCAAACAGATATGAGCAGCGCTCATATTGAAATGAGAGAAGGAGTCGAACAGGACTCTTTCTTTTTTTGTGCAAAAAATGAATTTCAGCTGTTTATTATCGGCCGCTGCGGATATGGATATTTCCTCTATGATATGGCCGCCGCACTGCTGGAGCTATCCCCGGCGCAGCGCGGCAGCCTGGTTCAGGGCTATAGCAGTGTCCGGGAGCTGGAGCCGGATTATGAACGGAAGCTGGAATGCTTCTTCGTTATGATCTTGATCGGAAATTACAGCCATCACATCCCAAATCCGGATGAACTCCCCGGTCTGCGGGAAGAACAGCCGTATGCACTAGCTTACCTGAGAGAATATCTGCAGGGTGAGCGTTTTTTGTTCAGTCGCATCGAACCCTTCGTGATAGAGTGAGGAGCATAAAGTCCAGTGCACTTAATAAATAGCAGAGCCCTTTGCGGTCTGCTTCTTCAATATCAGCTGTTCCCCGGTGATTATGCCGGTGGGGCAGCTTTTTTTGATGTATTAGGAGGTAGCTGATCAGTCGTTTTTTTGCGTTAGGAAATTATGCCGGAAAATTATGCGATGTATTGATGAGACTCTCGAAGTGAGTTATGGAGGAAATGAGCTGTAAAAGCAATGTGTCGCAGCGAGGGTAACCGAGCCCAATGTATGCGAAAAACCGAATACAATGTGTCGCTGCGAATGTAACTGAGCCCAATGTATGTGAAAAACCGAATACAATGTGTCGCTGCGAGGGTAACTGAGCCCAATGTATGTGAAAAACCGAATACAATGTTTCACTGCGAAGGTAACCGAGCCCAATGTATGTGAAAAACCGAATACAATGTGTCGCAGCGAAGGTAACTGAGTCCAATGTATGCGAAAAACCGAATACAATGTGTCACTGCTTGATTCGCCCTCAGGGCGATTTTGTTCCGCTGGGAGCCGCCGTTGGATTCTGACCCAATGAGCGTTGAAGTCATACGTTAGACCCCGGCAGCATACCCGCCAATCTGTAAATATGTCCATTGATCCTAGACTGAGGACATTTTTTGCGATCCCCCGGAGCGGTAACATAAAGACATCAAAGCGCAGCCAGCTTTGAATTACCGGGTAAAAGGGGAGTACACAGATGAAACGATCCATGCAAAAAGTAACATCACTATTACTGATGGTTATGATGCTGGCAATGGTAGTAGCCGCCTGCGGCGGGAACAATGCGAAGAACAATAGCGCAAACGCCGGCAACAAAGGCAAGGAGACGCAGGGAGAAGGCAGCAGCGGCGGCAAGAAGACAGAGCTACTGTTCTGGTCACCGTTCTCCGGCTCGGATGGCCCGTTCATGAAGAAAATCGTAGATAAATACAACAGCTCCCAGGATAAATACAAAGTGAACTTCGTGATCCAGCCCAATGGTGAGTATTACAAGCAGCTGGATGTAGCGCTCAGCACCGGTAAGGAACGGCCGGACCTGATGATTATGCACGTGGATCAGGTGCCTACCTACCAGAGCAAGGATCAGCTGCAGGCTGTGGATGAGCTGGCGGCAACTGCCGGAATTAATTCTGCTGATTTTGCCGAAGCCCCGGTGAAATACGCTACCATCGACAGCAAGCTGTACACCATTCCGCTCGACATTCACCCGGTAGTGATGTATTACAACAAGGATCTGTTCGAGAAAGCAGGGGTCACCGCACCGCCAACAAACCGTGCTGAATTCGACGCTGCCGTAGAGAAGCTGACGGATAAATCCAAGGGAGTCTACGGATATGTAGTTCCTACCCTTTGGCCGCAGCAGTTCATCTTCCCGTCGCTTGTCTGGCAGAATGGCGGAGAGCTGTGGAACGGAACGGACGTAGCTTACAATTCTCCGGAAGCGGTAGAAATGGTGCAGTGGCTGCGCGATATGGTCGACAAGGGCATCTCCCCGGCCAATGTGCAGCAGGATGGAGAGAACACGCTGTTCCTGCAGGGCAAGAATGCAATTCAGTTCAACGGACCCTGGATGAAATCGCAATTTGATGAAGCCGGACTCAACTATGGCGTAGCCGTAATGCCGCAGATCGGCAAAGCGAAGCAGGCTATTTATGCAGGCTCCCACGGCTTTGTGGTTCCGAAGGCTGTGACAGACAGCAATGCGCTGGCCGGCATCGGTGATTTCCTGAAATATGTCTCCGGCAACTCGCTGGACTGGGCTGAATCCGGTCAGGCCGTAGCTTCCAAAACCGTTATGGACAGTGCAGAATTCAAGGCTATGGAGTTCCAGAGTACCGTATCGCAGAGCTTCTCCTCCGTACAGTTTGCACCGAATGTGCTGAACTGGGGCACCATCGTTGAGCCGGTGTGGAGCGAGCTGAGCAATGCAATTCTCGGCAAAAAATCACCGCAGCAGGCCATGGACGATGCTGTAGCCAAATCCCGTCAGGCGATGAAATAGCACTCATGATGAAGTGAACTTTTCGGTAAGCAAAGGCGGGAGCGCGGAATAGCTTCCCGCTTTTCTTTATACGAAGGAATGGAGGAATCTCTTTTGAAAAGCACATGGACTTCCCGCTTCACCTCATTTCTGTTCATTCTGCCCTACCTTGCAGCCTTCGGACTGTTTCTGCTGTTTCCGATTCTGTATGGTGTTGTGATCAGCCTGCAGGACTTTGAGCTGCTGTCTGACGCGCATCCCTTTGTGGGGCTGCGGAATTATATTACGATTTTCACCCCGGGGACGTATGAGAACAGTATCTTCTTCCGCGGGCTGTGGACGACTTTCCAGTTTGTACTGTACTCCGTGCCGCTGCTGATCGTTGTGGGGCTGGGGATGGCGATGCTGGTCAATGCGCTGCCGGCGAAGCTCCGGGGGTTATTCCGGACGTTCTATTTCCTGCCTTATGCCTTGTCGGCTTCGGTTATGGCCGTGATCTGGCTGATGATGTTCGATACCAATGCCGGATTCATTAACAGTCTGCTGCAAAAGCTGGGCTTGACCGGGATCCCGTGGCTGACGGCTACGCCTTGGGTATGGATTGCGCTGGTGCTCACGACGCTCTGGTGGACGATCGGGTTCAATATGATTATTTTTGTGAATGCGCTCAACGAAGTGCCTGAAGATTATTACGAGGCTGCTGCTATTGACGGGGCGGGCGCCTGGAGCAGGTTCGTGTCGATTACACTGCCTTCGATCCGGCCGGTGATGCTGTTCGTGATGATTACCTCAACGATCGCGTCCTTCAACATTTATGCCCAGCCGTTTCTGCTGACGCGCGGAGGGCCGGGAGACACCACCAAGGTGCTGCTGATCAATGTGCTGGACCAGGCATTCGTGCGCAAGGATATCGGCTCAGCTTCCGCGATGGCGATTCTGATGGCGCTGCTGATCATGATGGTGTCCATCGTGCAGTTCCGTCTTACGAACAGGAAGGAGAAGGTATAAATGGGAAAAGCCCAAAAAACCGGCCTGCTGCTGCTGGCCATTCTGATTGCACTGTTCGTGCTGCTGCCGCTGGTGTGGATGCTGTCCACTGCATTCAAAAATGACTTCGAAGCCCTCTCCGGGCGGATGAACTTTTTCCCGCAGAAGCCTACGCTTGATAATTTCGTTCAGGGGCTGAGCGGGGAGCTGATGAATACGCCGATTCTGCGCTGGATCATCAATTCCCTGTCAGTAGGGATTGTGGGAACAGCTATCGTGCTGCTGATTGATTCGATGGCGGCGTTTGCCCTGTCCCGGCTGCCGGATCTGCCGCTGCGCCGTACCCTGCTGTCCATGTTCATTGCCTCGCTGATGATTCCCAGCGTGCTGACCTTTCTGCCGATGTATATTGAGTTCAATACACTGGGGCTGATTAACACGTATCAGGCGCTGATTCTGCCGGCTACAGCCGGGGCGTTCGGTGTGTTCCTGCTGTACCAGTTCTTTGTCTCCTTCCCGAAAGAAATCGAAGAGGCGGCCCGGATCGACGGGGTGAACAAATGGAATCTGTATGCCAGGATCCTGCTGCCTTCCGCAGTGTCGATTATGATGACGCTGGGGATTTTCACCTTCATGGGAATCTATAATGACTTTGTCTGGCCGCTGTATGCGACCACCTCGCCGGAGATGCGGACGATCACTGCAGGTATTGCCATGATGGCCACCGGAAGCTACACCCAGAGTTACGGCAAATTAATGGCCATGACCACTATCGCGGCGCTCCCGGTGCTGATTATCTTCATTGTCGGCCAGAAGTCTTTTGTAAAAGCCATAACGAGCGCAGGCGTCAAATAACGGGTGATGGGAGGGAAGCGGATGAGAATGAAACCTGTTAATCCGCAGAAGGCATGGACAGGTAAGAAATCACGTAGAATAATCTACTCCCTTGCGGCGGTTCTGTTACTTATACTGGCGGGAGGTGCATATTTAGTGCTGCAGCACAATAATAGCGGGACAGATGAAATCTATAACGGGCATGGCGGAACGTTTAAGAATACACTGGCCAAGATCGATACGCCTGATCCGAGCGTGATCTACAAGGATGGATATTATTACATGACCTTCACCCATAACGGAACGGATATTATGCTGATGAAGTCACGTACCCTGGATTTCCGTCAGGCTGAGCGGAAGGTAGTATGGTATCCGCCGGCGGAGACGGCTTATTCGGCGAATCTCTGGGCACCCGAGCTCCAGTATATCCGGGGCAGCTGGTATATTTATTTTGCTGCGGATAACGGAATGAATGAGAATCACCGGATGTATGTGCTGCAGGGGGACAGCGGTGATCCGCTGGGCGATTATACCTTCAAGGGCCAAGTAACGGACAGCAGTAATAAGTGGGCGATCGACGGGCTGGCGATGGAGGTGGACGGGGAACTGTATTTCGTCTGGTCCGGCTGGGAAGGCGAAGTGAACGCTGCGCAGAACACCTATATCGCACCAATGAGTGATCCGCTGACGATCAGCGGACCGAGGGTGCTGCTGAGCGAGCCGCTGTTTCCGTGGGAGCAGGCCGGAGGTCCGCCGTATATCAATGAAGGCCAGTCGGTTCTTCATCAGGACGGCCGTGTCTTCATCGTATATTCTGGAGCGGGAAGCTGGACTCCATATTACAGTCTGGGCCTGCTGGCCCTGAAGCCCGGCGGCAATCCGCTGGAGGCGGCAGACTGGACCAAACCGGAGCAGCCGCTGCTGGCGATGGATGAAGCCGCCGGAGTGTACGGGCCGGGGCATAATTCATTCACGGTGTCGCCGGATGGCAGCGAGCAGTGGATTGTCTATCACGCAACTACTGGGGCGGCGGACGGCTGGAACAACCGCAAAGCACGGGCCCAGCGGGTCAGCTGGGACGATGGCGGCCTGCCGGTCTTCGGTAAGCCGCTGCCATTAAGCGCTGCGCTTAACGTTCCTGCAGGAACGGGTGTGTTCCAGGCGGAAGCTACCATCCGCAGCGGGAACCGGCTGGAGTTCCCGTCCCTGCCGTCCACGGTGAATAGCGATACCCCGGTGCTGGTGCATTATGTGAATCCGGGTGGAGAACCGGCCGCCGTGGCGGTTTCAGTGAATGCTGGGCCGCCGTCAACGCTTCAGCTGCCGCCTTCCGAAGAGGGACAAACCGGATTCGCCTATCTGAGCTTACCGTTCACAGCCGGGATGAATACAGTAGCCTTTGAGCTGCCGGAAGGAGCCGCAGCTGAACTGAAGGCCATTGAGATTCCCCGGTATGAAGGTGAGGCCCAGGCGATGGAGGGGGATGCTGATGCGGAGGATAACCCGTATGCCTCGGGCGGGGCAGCGGCAAACCTCAGCGGAAGTGATGCAGCGCTGCACTTCAGCAATATTCATGTTCCGCGAAGCGGTACTTACACCGTCTCCTTAGCTGTCCTCAATGCTTCGCCGGACGCGAAGCTGGAGGTAGCGGTGAACGGGGATTCTACGATCGTATCGACTCTGGAATCTCAGGAACGAAACCAATTATCCTTCATGGAGCTGGAGCTGCAATTGCAGAGCGGTGCGAACGAAATCATTCTTTTTGACAGACAAGACAGCTTCGGTATAGATTATATGGATATATGGCAGAAGAGTGAATGAGCCGGCAGATTCATAGAATGCAAGCAAGACGGGGGCTTAACCATATGAGAGATACGCGACGCTATAGCGGACTCAAACGGAACAAACTGATTACGCTTTCAATTGTGCTGCTGGCTATGCTGCTGGTGCCGGGCGGCTACGGTACAGATGGGACAGAGGAATCCCCACAGGCTGCCGCTGAGCCGGTAACTCTGGAGTATTGGACTCCATTCAGCGGCGGGGACAACATTTTCATGACCGAACTTGTGCAGCAGTTCAACCGGGAGCACGGGGATATACGGATCGATCAGATCAACTCCCGGCTGGATGATTATTATTCCCGGCTGCGCACGGCGATTCTGTCCGGTAATGCACCGGATTTAGCCATTATTCACGCGACCAATCTGCCGCAATTCGTGCAGAACGGTTATATTGAGCCGCTTGACGGACTCGCTGCGGATACCGGGCTGGACTGGGGCCAGTTCAATGCCAAAATCGCTGAGTCCACGGTCTACGGCGGTGCCCATTATGCTATACCCCTGGATACGCATACGTTAGTGCTCTATTACAATAAGAAGTATTTAAAAGAAGCAGGGCTGCTGGATGCCGGGGACAAACCGCTGATCGGCAAAGGAGAGCAGGGGTTTACGGAGTTCCTGCAGCAGTTGAAGGCGGAGTTGCCGCCTGGTGTTGCTCCACTGGCTCTGCCCAGCACACGTATTGATTCCGTGTGGCTGTGGTGGAGCCTGTACAATCAGATGCAGGGCGGCGGTGTCTTTTACAATCCGGAAGGTACGCAGGCTGTCTTTAACAACAAGGAATCGCTTCAGGCACTGGAGTTCGTGAACAGCCTGTATCAGCAGGAGCTGATTCCGCCGGATATTAATGATGCCTTCAAGCTGTTCTATGACGGGGAGGCCGCTATGCTGATTACGGGAGTGTGGGGAACCGGCGCTTTTGAGAAGGATGAGAAGCTGGAGCTGGGCGTGGTTCCGGTTCCGGTCATCTACGATCATCCGGCGGTCTGGGGAGATTCGCATACGCTGGCTATTCCGGCCAAAAGTGAGATGAGTGCGGAGAAGCGTAATGCTGCTATGATTTTTACCCGCTGGGCGGTGGAGCATGGAGTGATGTGGGCGGAAGCCGGTCATGTGCCGAGTTCCCGGGAGGTCGTGGAGAGCGGGGCATATGCTGCACTGAAATTCCGCAGTGATTATGCCAATACCGCCAACTCTGTAGCCTATTGGCCGAGAAATGTGAAGCAGTGGAGTATTAATGAAGAGATTATCCGGCAGTTTGAGAAAATGATCTACAAGGAGCAAAGCCCGGAGCAGGCTCTGCAAAAAGCGGTGGACAGCATTAACCTTCAGCTGAAGAAATGACTTAGAGGGGATCAAAGGGGAGAATGCGGTTGAAATCATTTCGCGGCTGGTTCAGGAATCTGGCGCTCGCGCGCAAGCTTATTCTTATCAATGTGGTATTCATTGTGCTGCCGCTGGGGCTGATGGGCTATTTCGCCTTCGCCCGCTTCACCGAAACGACGGAGCGCAAGGTTGGCGATTATCAGCTTCAGACGCTGAAGCAGCTTACCCTGAATATCGACACCTATATGAATGAGCTGAACCGGCTGACCGTGATGCCGTATCAATATCCGAAAGTAACCGATTATCTGGCTACCAAGCGTACCTCCGGTGAACCGCTGACACTGGATGAGATTAATGGACTGAACAGCTTCGTCACTCAGGTATTTTTGAACGGCCGGGTAGATATTCTGGGTGTCTCCCTGTATGGTACGGGCGGGGCTTCTTATGTGGTCATGCCGGAGAGCCAGTATGTGACGACCTATAAGCTCGATGAAAATGTCAGCTGGCTGAACAAGTTCAAGGGTCACTACGGGCAGCCCGTATATGTTGCCACACATGACTTAAGCTCAAGCGGCGGAAATGTGTATCAGGCCTTCTCCATTGTGCGGGAGCTGCGCAGCTTCGATGACGGTGTGACCCTCGGGTACATCGTCATTGATGTGGACCCCAAGTTCATCAGTGAGATTCTGTCCAAAGTAAAGCTGGACGCCAAGGAGCTGCTGTACATTACGGATGATTCCGGCAAACTGGTCATCGGTAAGGATCATGGACTGCCACAGGCAGCGCCTTCCCTGTCTCCGGATAATGCCAGTGAAGGGGTAAGACATGTGAAGTCGGAGGGGGAAGGGCTGCTGATGGCCCACGTAACTTCTGAAGTGACTGGCTGGACCACGGTGGGCGTTGTACCGGTCTCCAGTCTGATGAAAGATACCGAGGTTCTGCGCACCTACATTATTCTCATTGGCATCATCTGTGTAGGTCTGGCCCTGCTGCTGTATGTGTTTATCGCCTACCGGATCACCCAGCCGCTGCGCAAGCTAAGCCGGCTAATGCGCAGTGTCGAGCGGGGAGACCTCAGCAGGGCTTTTCCGGTGAGCGGTACGGACGAGGTAGGGATGCTGGGCCATTCGTTCAACGGCATGCTCGCCAAGCTCAGCGAACTGGGATATCTGCTCTATGAGACGGAGATCCGGGAGAAGGATGCGCAGATTGCCGCGCTGCAGAGCAAGATCAATCCGCATTTTCTGTACAACACACTGGGCTCCATCAGCATGTACGCCGAGCTTGAGGGAAGTCCGGAGATTATTACGATGTCCAACAATCTCAGCAAGCTGCTGCGCTACAGCCTCAGCGGGCGCAAGGAGCATGTGACGCTTCAGGATGAGCTGGACCATGTCGGCGGATATATGGCAATCCAGCAGATGCGCTATGAAGAACGCATTCACTTCACGATGACAATCGAACCTTCGCTGCTCGGCTGCCAGGTCATTCCGCTGATGATCCAGCCGCTGGTGGAGAATGCAATCAATCATGCACTGGACAAAGGTGTTGGCCGGGGCCGCATATCGCTGACTGCAGACAGCAGCGATCAGGTGCTTAGAATCGCCGTTGAAGATGACGGCATCGGCATGAATGCGGAAGCGCTTGAGGCGCTCCGGCTGCATCTGCGGAATACGAAGGAGCTGGGTGGACGCTCAGGCAACGGTCTGCTGAATGTTCACCGCCGGATTGTGCTGCATTATGGCGATGAGTATGGTCTTACGCTGGAGAGTATGCCGTATCAGGGCTTCAAGGCAGTGCTCAAGCTGCCGGTTATTACCCATCAGGGCAGAGCAAGGGAGGATGACGGAGTTGCCTAAAATACTGATTGTTGACGATGAATCTGTCTTCCGCAAAGGTCTGCGCAAAATGATCACCAGCCTGGAGGGGAACTGGGAGGTGGTCGGTGAAGCCGCTGACGGCTATGATGCGCTTGACAAGCTGGCCGAGCTGTCGCCTGAAGTGCTGCTCACTGATATCCGCATGCCGCGGATGGACGGGATTCAGCTGCAGCAGATGGCCGGGGGGCGGTTCAAGGATCTGATGACCGTCGTGGTCAGCGGCTATGACGAGTTCGCTTATGTGCAGCAGTCCATGCGTCAGGGAGCAAAGGATTATCTGATGAAGCCGGTCGAACGGCAGGAGCTGGGGCGTGTGCTGGAGAGATTGGGGCGGGAACTGGCCGAGCGCAAGGCACTGCCGGCGCGCAAGGAAGAACCGTGGCAGGTCCAGCCTGTGCTGAAGCGGCATGTGGCCGGTCATCTGATCGAGAGTCTGCTGAAAGGCAAAACAGAAGACAGCGACCTGCAGCTGCTGCGGGAGATGGGCTTCGCCTTCGGGCATCCCTACTTCATCTGCATGGTGATCAAGCTGGATAAGCATTCGGTGGAGAAGGAGCGTTATCAGCGGGGCGATGCCTCCCTGTTCCTTCTGTATATCCAGCAAGTAGTCCAGGAAATGATTGACCGCCATGCTACAGGCATAAGCTTCGTGCTGTCGGATACCGAGGTGGTGGCTTTGCTGAACATAGCTGAGCCGCAGCATTCCTTATCGGCACCGGGAGCTCTGGGCGACCTGATCCGCAGGCAGATCCGCTCTTTGTCCAACCTGACGGTAACCATCGGGGTCAGTAATCCGGCGGAAGGGCTGCCGGGCATTCCGAAAGCTTATAATGAAGCCGGAATTGCCCTCCTATACCGGTTAATCGAAGGCGGTGACAAGCTGCTCGATTATGCCAAAATGACAGAGCGCCCCCATTCCGGAAGCGGGCCTTTGAAATGGTCATGGGAGATGCTGGAGAAGTCGATTACCGGAGGCAGAGTGGCCAGCATCGGCCCGATTGTTGAACATATGATTGAAGAGCTGTGCAGTATGGCGAATTCACCGGAGAGTATTCATCAGCAGATCTGCAAGCTGCTGCTGTACTATTACGAGCTGTCCGAAGAGCTTGAGGTTACGGAATCGTGGCTGGGATCGAAGGATATCCGCAAGGTGCTGTTCGATGTATGCAGCCTCTCTTCACGGCAGGAGCTGGCCGAGAAATGCCGGGGGCTGCTGCTTACCCTGACCGGCTGCATTGCGAAGTCCAGAGAGGCGAAGGATATTGATCCGGTTGTCGCTGCCCAGCGCTACATTTCGCAGCATTATGATCATCCGCTGAGCCTCAAGGAAGTGGCGGACGAGGTTTATTTGAACCCGGCTTATTTCAGCAATCTATTCA
This sequence comes from Paenibacillus sp. IHB B 3415, assembly GCF_000802655.2. Lineage (NCBI taxonomy): Bacteria > Bacillati > Bacillota > Bacilli > Caryophanales > Paenibacillaceae > Paenibacillus > Paenibacillus sp. IHB B 3415. Next base: position 21,406 of record NZ_JUEI01000049.1, read on the forward strand.
AGCAGAAGACAGGCGTTACTTTTATCGAATTTCTGACGCATATCCGGATGGAAGAGGCCCGCAAGAAGCTGGCCTTCACAGGGGAGAAGATCAGCAGGATCGCTGAGGAGACGGGCTTTGGCAATGTGCGCCACTTCAACCGGGTGTTCAAGAACTGCAGTGGTCTTTCACCGAAAGAATACAGGGATAGCACACGCAAGGCGCAGGCGGCTTCTATGGATGGCCGGGAGTGAAAGTAAGGACTAATAAGGACTGTAGCAAGGCTGATCGCAATGAAATCTAATCACACGGGAAACTGGAGGATGGAATAATGACGAATCAGCAACGTGCGGAATATCCGCGTCCGCAATTCATGCGCGACAACTGGGTGAATTTGAACGGGGAATGGGAGTTTGCTTTCGATGACGACAATGTAGGCAGCCGGGAACAGTGGCATCTGGGAAATAAACCGCTGGCCCAGCGGATACAGGTTCCGTTTGCTTTTCAGAGCAGCCTGAGCGGGATCGCTGATCCCGGATTTCATGACATCGTCTGGTACCGGCGGGAGCTGGAGATCCCGGAGGCTTTTGAAGGACAAGAGATTCTGCTGCATTTCGGTGCTGTGGATTACGAAGCCTCTGTCTGGCTCAACGGGATCCTGGTCGCGAAGCATGCGGGCGGGCATACGCCGTTCCATGCCGGGATTAGCGCCGCACTGGCACCTGCGGGCCAGCCTAATATTCTGGTGGTCAAAGCTGTGGATTACAGCAAGGACGTGACTTTGCCCCGGGGCAAGCAATATTGGAAAAGCGATTCGGCCAGCATTTTCTATACCCGGACTACGGGGATCTGGCAGACGGTGTGGATGGAGGCGGTATCCTCCGTATATCTCGGCAAGGTGAAGCTGACGCCGGATATTGACCGCAAGAGCATCGAAATCCGCTCCTTCATTAAAGGTGCGCTAACCAGTAATGGAGAGCTGAACAGTGAATTCCTGAAACTTCAGGTGGAGATCACGTTTGAGGGCCAGCCGATTTCAAGTGATGTGTACTCTGTGCGCAACCCGGAAGAGTCCCGGAGCATTACCCTCAGTGATTTCAATGACCATGGGCACGGGCACTGGTGGTCGCCGGAGCAGCCGAATCTCTATGATGTCACTTTTACCCTGCTGGATGGCGGGAAGGTGCTGGATCAGGTAACCAGTTATTTCGGTATGCGCAAAACCTCGGTCGAAAGCGGCAGACTCTGCCTCAACAACCGCCCTTATTTCATGAAGCTGGTGCTGGATCAGGGGTATTTCCCGGACGGCAACCTGACACCGCCCAGCGATGAGGCGATCCGCCGCGATGTCGAGCTGACCAAGGAGATGGGCTTTAACGGTGCGCGCAAGCACCAGAAGCTGGAGGACCCGCGTTACCTGTACTGGTGTGACAAGCTGGGCTTACTCGTCTGGGGCGAAGCGGCCAATGCCTATGAATACTCGGAAGAGTATGTCCGCCGCTTCACGCAGGAATGGCAGGAGAGCATCGAACGAGATTACAACCATCCTTCGATTGTGGTCTGGGTTCCGCTGAACGAGAGCTGGGGCGTGCCGAACATCGCCACCGACAAACAGCAGCAGCAGCATGCCCAGGCGATGTACCATTTGACCAAGTCGCTGGACGGGACGCGGCCGGTTGTCTCCAATGACGGATGGGAGCTGGTCACCACAGACCTGTTCAATATCCACGATTACGAGTGGCGGCGCGAGGTATTGGAACAGCGGTATTCCTCCGTGGAGCTGGCCGTCAGCGGCCTGCCGGGTAACCGCAAGCTGGCGGTAGAAGGCTTCCCGTATGCGGACCAGCCGATTCTCATCACAGAATTCGGCGGCGTCGCCTACAAAAAAAGCGACTGGGACGGCTGGGGCTACTCCGGCGCGGAGAACGATGAGGACTACGCTGCGCGTCTGCGGGCGGTAATACAGCCGCTGCTGTTCTCTGGAGTAGTGCAGGGGTATTGCTATACTCAGCTCACGGATGTGGAGCAGGAGATCAACGGCCTGCTGACGTATGACCGCGTACCGAAGCTGCCGCTGGAGCTGATTCGGGCTATTAATGAGGGGAAATAAGCGTAGGAATAGTTAGGCGAAGCTCATGCTGTTAAGTCCAGGCTATAGAAAAGCTGCCTTCCGGTACGGAAATCGTACGGAGGCAGCTTTATTACTTTTTAGCATGGAGCTATGCGAAATCCTGCACTAAATACAACAATCGGTGCTTTTTAAATCCCGTTTTAGGGAATTGTTGTACGAAATGCAACAATCTGTGCCCGGGATGCGCCAATCTGATGATAATCTTGCAAAAAGTACAACAATTTGTGAATGCAGCCGCCAAATGAGCGGAAATCCTGCAAAAAGTACAACATTTTCGGCTCGGCGCACCCGGCTGACGGAAATCTTGCACAAATTACAACAATGAGCTGTCCCAGAGGTCGAGCTGATAGCAATCCTGCAAAACGTACAACTATCAGCCGCCGGCATCTGTATTCAGAAGCTGGTGAGTGGAGCGTATGCAAACTTGTCTGTCTGACAGTGAATTTGGACCTGGAGCAGACTCAACAAGTTTTACCCGGCAGTCAACTGAGCCGCCTCCCCCACCGTAACCAATCTCTCGCTCCCCAGCGTCATATCCTTGAGCCGCAGCTTGCCCTCAGCCGCCTCGCTCTCACCAACCATAATCACATACCGTATGCCTTTGGCACTCGCTGATGCCAGCGTTTTTTTGAGCTTGCGCGAGCCGGTGTCTACACCCGTGCGGATGCCGGCGGCCCGGAGCGCAGCGGCGGCAACCAGAGCCTCCGGCAGGTATCCGCCGATGGGAATGATCAGGACCCCGGAACGGTCTGCCGTATCCACCGGACGTTCGCCCAGCAGGGCCATGATCGACTCCATCCCGAACGAGATGCCGACCGTAGGGTACTCTATATCATCACGCCCGACTAGCTTCCCGATAATTGCATCATATCTGCCCCCGCCGCCCAGGCTTGAGGTATAGCTGCCGGAAGCATCAAAGATTTCATAGACGGTCCCGGTATAGAATGAGAGGCCGCGCGAGAGAAAAGGATCGAAGACGCACACTGTGCTAAGGCTAATCGCATCAATTAGCTGCTGCAGCGCGAGCACTTCAAGCGCACCGGGCTGCCCGTCCAGCTTATATCTTTCCACCAGCTGCCCGAACCCCGGATTGTTAAGCGTAAGCAGCTCGGCAATCCGCTGAACCGTGTCAGCCGTCAGCTGCTTGTCCGTCAGCTCTGCCAGCACCCCGCCGCTGCCGATTTTGGCCAGCTTGTCGAGGGTCAGCATTACGGACAGCTGCTCCTCCGGCGGAACGCCGACCGCACCGAGAATTTCACCCAGGAACCGGCGGTTGTTCCACTTCAGCACCACCGGAATCTTCAGTCTGCGGAAGACTTCCACGGCCAGCTGCATCAGCTCCGCTTCGGCCTGCGGGCCGGCAATGCCGACCACATCGGCGTCACATTGCAGGAATTCGCGCAGCCGCCCTTTTTTGACCGGCCCATCCCGGAACACCTTGCCGATCTCATAACGCCGATATGGGAATTCAATCCCCGGATTCATGGCAATCACCTTGGCAAAAGGGATCGTCAGATCGTACCGCAGCCCAAGCCTGCGTCCGCCCTGATCAGCCAGCTGATACATTTCGCGGAGAATCTCATCGCCCCCGGCGTATTTGGAGGTCAGCAGCTCCAGCTCGTTCAGCAGCGTGGTATCCATCGACTCGAAGCTGTACAGCTCGAACAGTTCCTGGAGTGTGGTCCGGACATTCTGGCGGATGGCCTGTTCGCGGCCGAAATAATCATAAGTTCCTTTAATATTTTGCATTATTAGCAGCTCCCTTGTTATTGAATTCCGGTAAAATAAAAAACGCGCCGGACCCCGTGGTCCCGCGCGCTTCGATATGCCGCAGGGAGGTCAAACGCGAAATGCGTTAGCCCTCCCTGAATGAATTCAGGTGTGTGCTAACGCTGCTTGTGATGATGAAGTTGATTCGTTATGATGGACAGGCAGTTCATGTGAATCAACTCCCTTCAGCTTTTAATTACTGCACATTATAGCGGATCAGGGACAGCTGTGCAACACCTATATCCCTATTTTCACAAAGGAGCAATCATAATGAATCATACAGAGCTTATCACAGAAGCAGAGAACTTCGCCAAGGAGCAACTCGGACAGGATACCACCGGCCATGACTGGTTTCACACTAACCGCGTGCGCAATACAGCGGCGCTGATCGCAGGGATGGAGGGGGCTAATGTTGTAATATCCACAATCGCCGCGCTACTGCATGATGTGGCTGACGAGAAGCTGAATCCCTCCAAAGAAGCAGGACTGCTCAAAGTACAAACTTGGCTGGCCGCACATCTCCCGGATGAAGCTGCAAACAAGCAGATTATGGAGATTATCGGGACGATGTCGTTCAGCGGCGGCGGTGGTGCACCAATGTCTACGCTGGAAGGACAAGTGGTGCAGGATGCGGACCGTCTGGATGCGCTGGGGGCGATCGGGATTACGCGTACAATGGTCTTTTCAGGAGCGAAGGGCCGTCCGGTCTATGATCCGGAAATTCCGCCAAGGGACGAATCGCTAAAAGAGGAATACCGCAACTATTCCAAGGGAACGGCGGTCAATCATTTTTATGAGAAGCTGCTTAAGCTGAAGGACCTCATGAACACCTCTTACGGCAAACAGCTGGCGGAGGAGCGGCATCAGTTTATGCTGATTTTTTTGGAGCAATTTCATAAGGAATGGAATCAAGGGGCAGAGTAGGTGTTATAATGGAATAATGCGCAAGATGGATGGAACGCGGGAGACCCCGCTTGAACCGGAACAATCGGCATAGAAGAGGTTGGATACAATATGAGTGAAGTACAAGTACAGTTTAGTGATTATGGTTTGGATGAAGAGATTATCCGCGCGCTGGAGGTTCTGAAGTACGTGGACCCCACAGAGGTGCAGCGGAAGGTCATTCCGGTAGCGCTGAAGGCGCAGGATCTGATCGTGAAGTCACAGACGGGCAGCGGCAAAACCGCAGCCTTCGCCATTCCGCTCTGTGAGCTGGTCGATTGGAATGAGAACAAACCCCAGGCGCTGGTGCTGACCCCAACCCGGGAGCTGGCCCAGCAGGTACGGGAGGACATTACGAACATCGGGCGCTTCAAGCGGATTAAGGCGGTAGCCCTGTTCGGCAAGCAGCCTTTTGCCCCGCAGAAGATTGAGCTTACCCAGAAGACGCATGTGGTCGTTGGCACGCCGGGCCGTGTGTTTGACCATATCGACCGCGGAACGCTGAACCTTAGCCGGATTAAATATCTGGTGATTGATGAAGCGGACGAAATGCTCAGCATGGGCTTCATTGAGCAGATTGAGAAGATTATCAAGCAGCTGCCTAAGGAACGTGTAACGATGCTGTTCTCGGCGACGCTGCCGGAAGTGATTAAGAATCTGTGCCGTAAGTACATGACGGAGCCGGTGGATATCGAGATCGAAGCCAGCGGGATTACGACGGCGTCGATTGAGCATGCGCTGATTGAAGTGAGACAAGCTGCCAAGTTTGGACTGCTGAGCGACCTGCTGACGGTGGAGAATCCGGATAGCTGTATTATTTTTTGCCGCACCCAGGAGCAGGTGAATGCCCTCTTCCGCGGAATGGCGGATCTGGAATATCCTGTGGACAAAATCCACGGCGGCATGGAGCAGGACGAGCGTTTTGAGGTCATGAATGCTTTTAAGCGGGGCCAGTTCCGTTATCTGATCGCCACCGACGTTGCAGCCAGAGGGATTGATATCGAGAACATCACCCATGTCATTAACTACGATATCCCGCTGGAAAAAGAGAGCTACGTCCACCGCACCGGCCGGACCGCCCGCGCAGGCAAAAGCGGCAAAGCGATCACCTTCGTTACGCCGAATGAGCACAAATGGGTCAAGGAAATCGAAGGCTACATCGGCTTCACCCTGCCGGAGATGAAAGCTCCTTCGGATGATGCCGTGGCCTATGCCAAACCGGCCTTCGATCTGAAGTTGGGCAAGCAGCAGGTCCGCAAAGCCGGCAAAACCGAGGTCATGAACCAGGACATCATGAAGCTCTACTTCAACGGCGGCAAGAAAAAGAAGCTCCGCGCGGTCGATTTCGTCGGCACTATCGCCAAGCTTGAGGGCATCACGGCGGCGGACATCGGAATCATCACGATCCAGGACAACGTAACCTACGTCGATATTCTGAACGGCAAGGGATCGCTTGTGCTGCAGGCGATGAAGGAGACAACCGTGAAGGGCAAGCTGCTGAAGTGCCATATCGCCAAAAAATAAGCTGTTTCCAAGAGCTGTCACACCAATTGTTATACGGGGTGGCGGCTTTTTTGCGATGTATGAGAGCCTGCGAACAAATGTATGTGAAAAACCGAATACAATGTGTCGGCAATAGAGTAAAAGGGCCAAATGTATGCGTAAAACCGAATACAATGTGTCGCCAATGGAGTAAACGGGCCTAATGTATGCGAAAAACCGAATACAATGTGCCACGAATGGAGCAAACGGGCCAAATGTATGCGAAAAACCGAATACAATGGGTCACCGTTAGCTGGGGAAGCCGATCATCCAGAAAATGTTGGAGGGAAAGGAGCTGATACGTTTAACGGCGCCAAGGTTTTTCCTGAGGGATACGGCTGACCGTGGACAACGTGACTTTTGCGGCTGCGAAAAGGTTCAGAATCACGTAGATTTCAACGTAAGCTATATGCGTGGTCTGGATAGGCGTGCTGGAAGCCTGTATGAAAGTAAGTTGAACTGGATTAAATTGAACTGAAACTACCTAACCAAGGAGGATGGTGGACTATGAAAAGTGTGAGAAGCCGCGAGTTTGCCGTGCCTTTTCTGCAGCGCCTGATTGAGGTGGATACCTGTAATCCTCCCGGCAATGAGCACAAGCTGTCTCTGCTGCTGCAGGAGGTGTTGAGGGAGCTGGGCATATCCAGCACCATTACGATTGTAGAGCAGGGGCGGAGCAACCTGGAGGCGGTGATTGCCGGCTCCGGCAACCGGAAGCTGATGTTCTGCGGCCATCTTGACACGGTCAGTCCCTGGAGCGCAGCAGCAGGCAGCTATCCCCCGCATGGCGCGGTGATTGAGGGGGGGAGGATGTACGGCCGGGGCACCTCCGATATGAAAAGCGGCCTGGCCGCCATGCTGCTCGCCGCAGCTTCCCTGCACCAGGACGGCTTCCGGCTGGCCGGTGATCTGGTCTTCCTGGCGACAGCCGGGGAAGAGGTCGACAGCTGCGGCGCACGGCTGTATGCGGACCAGAACAGCCTGCCGGAGCTGGACGGGATCGTCATCGGCGAACCGACGGGCAGCCGGGTGGCGGTCGGCCACAAAGGCGCCCTCTGGCTGCGTATTTCCCTCTTCGGACGCAGCGCCCACGGCTCCATGCCGCAGCTCGGCCTGAATGCGGTGGAGGGCATGATGGAGATCATCTCGCTGCTCCACCGCCATGCGCTGGAGTGGCAGGCCACTGATCCGGTTCTTGGTTCCAGCAGCCTGTCCGTGAATAAGATTACCGGCGGTGTACAGACCAATGTTGTCCCGGATTCCTGCACCATCGATGTGGATATCCGCACCGTTCCGCCGCAGGAGCATGGTCCGCTGCTGCGGGAGATTGAGAACAAGCTCCAGGAGATCCGGCAGCGTCATGCGGACTACCGTTATCAGGTGGAGCAGCTGCTGGACCGGAGTGTGGTCTACACTGATCCCGGCCAGCGTTTGATTACTACGGCTTTGGAAATTGCTGCGCAGCAGAGGAGGCAGGGCCAAGCGGGAGGCCCTGGTGAAGAAGCAGAGGTTCATGCGGCAAGAGACGTAACTCCAATTCAAGGCGTACCCTATTACACGGACGGCTCCGTGCTGCATGATAATGGCAGGCTCCCGGTTCTGATCTATGGTCCGGGCGACCACCGCCTCGCCCATCAGCCGGATGAATGGGTGGATATAGACGCCTACCTGGAATCAATCGACTTTTATAGAGAGCTGGCGATCCGTTTTCTGGGCAGGACTGATGATTAGCACACTTAACGCTGATGAGGCAGATGACTCTTTTACAAGAACAAGCGGGGGCATAGGTAACCTTACAGTTTGGTTGATTGTACTTTATGCAATACAACATTCGTTCACCTTATATGAGACAAGAAAGCAGGCATAAAAGAAATTACAGTTCAGCCTATAACTTGTCAGGTAAGAATAGGCCGTTTCTAAGGTTGTATTAGACTTCGGATTTCGTCGCCGACAATTCTGGTATCCCAAGGCGAAAAGAACACATTGACACCATCATCAGCAAGAGAAAAGGAGAAGGCAAACGGCCCGCCGGTATATAGGACTACCTGATAATATTCCGGATCACCGTCCTTATTCTGAGGGCTGTAATTTTGCGTGTTTTTTCCGCTTTCCAGCAGGTGGATGAAGCGTTTGGTTTCATCATCGGTTAGAGTTTTGTAAGGCTTCACATCATCCTGATGATATAGTTCAACCCGCTGTATTATGTCTTTAATGACGTCATTATATCGCTGCTGCAGGTTATTGGAGTAATCATCCTCCACATATAAACGGTATCCGCCGATGCGTGTTTCATCTTTAGCGGCAATAACTTCGTCTGTCTTAAAGCCTTCAATGCGGTATAGCTTAGTTCCTTTTTCCAAAAAGGCAGCATCACCATCCTTCGTCTGGTAATGAGGATTAGTAACGACATCCGCGACTTTAAAGTCCACTTTACCAACAGTCTCAGTGGTGACTTGATCCGGATTCTTAATCACGTTTTCCCAAGATCCGGTGTAGGAATGTCCATTTAACTTTAGGAAATCCACCCAATCAATTGCAGAGCCTCCCTTAATCCGAGTATTGCCCGAGCAGCCGCACAGAACTATAATAGCCGTTAGCACGATGAGTATTTTTATTTTCATCCTAAGACTCCCGCCTTTCTTCAGTTGAACTACTTATACTAATTGACGAAACTGTTCATGGGAGGTTGCGGGAATTAGGCCCGTGAACGAAAAAAACCTTGCGAAGTGCAGCCCGCAGGCCGCATCTCGCAAGGTTTTTAATGTGTACTCCTAAGCATTATACTGCGCCTGATACAGGCGGCTATAAGTGCCTCCGGCGCCCACCAGATCCTCATGGCGGCCTTCCTCGGAGATGCCGTCCTCGCTGACCACGATAATCCGGTCGGCATTCTTGATCGTTGTCAGGCGGTGGGCGATGACAAGGGTTGTGCGGCCCACGGACAGGTCAGCCAGCGACTGCTGAATCGCCGCTTCGGTCTCGGTGTCGAGGGCCGAGGTGGCTTCGTCCAGAATCAGAATCGGCGGATTCTTGAGGAACATGCGGGCGATCGCCAGGCGCTGCTTCTGTCCGCCGGACAGCTTGACGCCGCGTTCCCCGATAACGGTATCCATCCCGTTCGGCAGGCTGTTGATCAGTTCTTCCAGGTGAGCCTGACGTGCGGCCTGCCAGATCTCCGGCAGCTCTGCATCCAGCTTACCGTAAGCGATATTCTCACGGATCGTGCCGGAGAAGAGGAATACATCCTGCTGCACGATCCCGATCTGCTTCCGCAGCGAGGTGAGCTTCATATCGCGGATATCGATCCCATCGATGGAGATGGCTCCGCCGGTCACATCATAGAAGCGGGGAAGCAGGCTGCAGATCGTTGTTTTGCCGGCACCGGAAGGTCCGACGAAGGCGATGGTCTCACCTGCATTAACCTTCAGGCTGATATCCGCCAGCACTGTACGGTCCGCTTCATAGCCGAAGCTAACATTGCTGAAGCTGATATCCCCGCGGAGTGAGCCTACTTCTACAGCATCCGGCTTGTCCGCGATATCAGGCTCGGTATCAATCACTTCAAGATAACGCTTGAACCCGGCAATCCCCTTCGGATAGCTCTCGATGACGGAGTTGATTTTCTCAATCGGGCGGAAGAAGACGTTAGCCAGCAGGATGAAAGCGACAAATTCCCCGATCTCTAGCTCTCCCTGGATGAAGAACCAGGCACCGCAGACCATCACTACAATGGTAATCAGACGGGTCATCATATAGCTGACCGACGAGCTTTTGGCCATCAGCTTATAAGCCATCAGCTTGGTCTGGCGAAATTTCTGGTTGTCCACAGCGAACAGCTCTTTCTCATATTCTTCATTGGCAAAAGACTGAACCACGCGAATCCCGCCGACATTGTCCTCGATCCGGGCATTAAAGTTACCCACATTGCTGAACAGACGATGGTAAGTTTCCGTCATATTGCGGCCGAAATGGATGATGACCCAGGCCATAACCGGCACGATGATGAAGGTGATTACAGCCAGCTGGAGATTGATATCCGCCATCAGAATAAATGCACCGATCAGTGTCATGACAGCGATGAACACATCCTCCGGCCCGTGATGGGCCACTTCGCCGATATCGTTCAGGTCATTGGTAATTCTGCCGAGCAGATGACCTGTTTTGTTATTATCGAAGAAGCGGAAGGACAGCTTCTGAATATGATCGAACATTTTTTTGCGCATATTGGTCTCAATGTTAATGCCCAGCATGTGCCCCCAATAGGTGACAACATAGTTCATTGCCGTATTCAGCGCGTAAATTCCGAGCAAGACCACACAGGCAATCAGAATCAGCGGCCAGTCCTGACCCGGCAGCAGATCATCAATGAATTTATTGACCGCTACGGGAAAAGCAAGCTCCAGCAGACCGGCACCTACCGCACAGGTGAAGTCGAGGATAAACAGCTTCTTATAAGGGCGGTAATAGGAGAAAAAACGACGCAGCATCTCTTGTTCACTCTTTTCTGTAGTGTGTTATGTATCTGGTTATTGAGATTGATTCTCAAGTGAACCTTATTCTTAGGATACTAAAGAGGGTTACATGATTTGTCAACGGTAAGATGTTTAAAATTACATGTAATTCATCTGACTTATTGCCGTTTCACCCAGTCGCGAAAGGCTTTTTCCACATAGTTTAACTGTATTCAAGTATAAAGGAGGAGTTAACATGAGCGAAAATATTGGGGGATACGGCGGAGTTTTCACTTCCACTGGCGCGATTCTGGTTCTTTTCATCCTGCTCGTAATCATCTCTAAATCTCTCTGGGTATAATTTAGCTTCACCTTAAGTGTACTGCCGCCGGTTGCAGCGACCGGCGGGTTTTTCTGGTTTTTCCTGCTGCGGATGATGTTCAGACGTATTGTCAACCCTCGGAACTAACTTAAATTTGTGCAGCCTCCAGCGTAAAGAGATATAATGGCCACATGTGCCATGGATCTGAAAGTCTAATACATACAGCAGCTTAATTCCCTGACAAGCCCCCGGCTTGACGGGTGTTTTGCTGCGGCCTTGGAGGAACAACATGAAATTCAGCCGTCAAAAAAGCAACATAGCGGGGCCAGGCTTGTCCGCGCATGATTCAAATACCGCCAGCCGGTGGATGCTTGTCACCGGCATTATTTGTGTCGCTGCTGCGCTGCGCGCCCCGTTCACTTCAGTCGGACCTCTGCTGGAGACGATCCGTGATGACCTGGGATTGTCTAATACCCTGGCCGGAGCGATCACGACCTTGCCGTTACTGGCCTTTGCGCTATTATCTCCGTTCGCGCCCCAGCTTGCCCGCAAAGTGGGACTTGCCAATATCCTGATGCTGGCTATGCTTACGCTGTCTATGGGAATACTCGTCCGTTCGGCTTCAGGAACCGTCACCTTGTTTGCGGGTACGGCAATGATTGGCCTGTCCATAGCCGTCTGCAATGTGCTGCTGCCTGGACTGATCAAAGGTAAATTCCCGCACCGCATCGGCCTGATGACCGGAATTTACACGGTCTCCATGAATGTATGTGCAGCTGCTGCTTCAGGCATCAGTATTCCTTTGGCTACCCAAGCGGGGCTTGGATGGAGGGGAACCCTGGCTTTATGGTTTATCATCTCTGCGCTGGCTACACTGTTATGGATTCCGCAGATGAAGAGCCTTAGCCCAAGCGGTACAGGCGCCGTGCGGTCTTCGGCCGTGCGCGTATGGCGCTCCCCGCTCGCCTGGCAGGTTTCATTGTTCATGGGGCTGCAGTCGTTGCTCTACTATGTCCTGATCGCCTGGTTTTCGGTTATTCTCGGGGAGCGGGGAATGTCCTCCAGCCATGCGGGATGGATTCTCTCGCTGATGCAGCTGGCACAGCTGCCGTTTACATTCTTTGTACCGCTCTGGGCCGGACGGATGAAGAACCAGCGCCTACTGGTAGTCATTACTTCTATTCTGTTTATCATTGGCATCCTTGGAATCTGGCTGGGCAGCACGGAGCTGATGGCGGTATGGGCGGTATGCATTGGAATCGGCGGGGGATTTGCCTTTGGACTGGCGATGATGTTCTTCAGCCTGCGCACCCGGACTACGCAGGAAGCCAGTGAGCTGTCGGGCATGGCCCAGTCTGCCGGTTATCTGCTGGCCGCGATGGGACCCGCACTGTTTGGTCTGCTGCATGATGCTACGAACAGCTGGAACACACCGCTGGCACTGCTGGCGGCGGCAAGCGTGCTCTTGTTCGCGGCTGGAATGGGAGCCGGACGCGACAGATACGTGGGTGACGGGGGATAGCGGATTATAATGAACACGGATATATTTATTATTTTCATGGATTACCTCACACATTCCATTTACAATCGGATGGTATATTAAGGATATCCTCAGCTTGTATGTGCTATATATGTTTATGAACTATGGACTCCGCCACTTGCTGGCGGGGTCAATTTTTTTGATAACTACAAGAATTTATATGTTTCACAGGATCACTTATCCCTCTATTTCTCACTGAAACGGTACCGTCCATACAAAAGGGCGGCAATGTCGTTCCCGCTTACAGCTAAATTCAATACGCTTAGTTTGTATAAGATTTTGGCAGAGAAAGTGCATTGAAAGCTGATCAGGACATGCTACTATTGTCATTAAGATTACATGAGAATGATAATCAATGAAAACAGACATAGGAGTGAAGAGAGAAATGACAAACCGGGGCCGGAAGTTTATCTGGACAATCGTACTTATGCTGGCAATGTCCGCTTTGGCGGCTTGCGGGACTACTAACAAGGCTGCGGACGGCAACGCTGTCCAAACAGGGAATGCGGCGGAAGAGGCGGCAGCAGCCAGTACTACTCCTGCAGAGAGCAGCAATAATACCTCAGAAGAAGGCGCGACCCGTACGATTACCGGAGAATTCGGAGATGTAGAAATTCCCGTAAATCCTAAGCGGGTGGCTGGGATCTATGTAGAAGATTATCTGAAGGCACTTGGCGTTACTCCAGTGGTGCAGTGGTATCATCCAAGCTGGGGCAAGCAGGATTATCTGAATCTGGACGTGCCTGAATTCGATATCAGCGGCAGTATGGAAGCGTTGCTCGACAAAAATCCCGATCTGATCATTACCGATGGCGGTGCAGATGCCGCTAAGTATGAACAATATTCTCAGGTGGCGCCAACTTACCGCCTGCCTGAGAGCGTGCTGCAGGATTCAAGGCTAATGCTCACAGCGATTGCCGACGCGCTGGGTATTCCGGAGAAGGGCGAGGCTGTGCTTGCGGAGTATGACCAGAAGGTAGCCGATGGTAAAGCCAAGCTGCAGCAGGCTCTGGGACAGGAAAAGGTAGCTGTAATCCGGCTTAATGTCGCGGACAAAACCTTTGCTCTTTTTGGAGTCAAAAACCGCTTTACCGGTGTGCTCTATGATCAATTCGGTCTGACTCCTGTCCCGATGGCCGCTGAGATGACGGAATATCAGTCCATTATTTCCGAAGAAGTGATACCAGCGCTTGAAGCGGATCACATCATTGTATTCCCTGACAACGGAGACTGGGATACTGCGGCTAATCAGGAGGCGATCCAGATTCTCGATGGCCCTCTGTGGAAGAACCTGCCTGCGGTGAAGAACGGGAACATCTACAGAATGGAACGTTCCCACTGGCAGTCCGGTGCAATCACGGCAAATACGATGAAGCTTGAGGATCTGCTGAAGGTAATGGTGAAATAACATAATTTTGATGAAGCAAGTGAAAAGAAGGTCTATCAGCACAGTTGATAGATCTTCTTTTTTGTTTTACACTGAATTGGTGATAATGATTCTCAATAAGGAGGGGTGGAATGGCGGATCTAGTACAGGAAAATGCCGGAAGAAGGCTATTCTATAGCCTGATTAACATAGAAACCGTTGCCCAGTCCCCGTCTGGAAATGACCCGATTGATGTGTATAAGGAACATACATTAATTATAGTTTCGGAAGGGCAGGGCTGGCTCAAAGCGGATGATAGACAATATCCCTTGGAGAAAGGTGCCGGATTTCTGATAGAGGCCGGATCTCTAAACAGAATCCGGGCCGGAGAGCGGGGACTCAGCTTTTACCGGATTGGCTTTGAGGTTATTCATACCGGAGACAGCAAACATAACGGAGTGGAAAGGAAGTCTGGAGATGGCATGCTCCGGCCTGGATTTCTTAACTGCAGACCTTATTCGCAGTGTGTACTGCTGCTGGATTCCATTTATCATAGCCGCAGGAGTGCGGAGGATATTGAATGGTTTGCAGCTCAGACCCGCTTTCAGGAGCTCCTGCTGCTGATCATGCGGGCGAATTCTCCGGCGATGAAGACCAGGGATGATCATGAGGCGGTGGAGCGTTCGATCCGCTATATGGAGGATCATTTCAATGAATCCTTATCTGTCGACCAGCTGGCTGAGCTTGCAGGGATTGGCCGTGCGCGTTATACCCAGCTTTTTAGAGAGATTACCGGTCAGATTCCCTTGGAGCGCTTAAATGGACTACGCATTGAACGGGCACAGCAGCAGCTGCTGCTGACCAGGGACCGCCTGCATGATGTTGCACTGGCTGTCGGCTACAGCAATGAGTATTATTTCAACCGCCGCTTCAAAGGAACGGTTGGTGTAACTCCGGGCCAATACAGGAGCCTTCATCAGGAGGGAGTTCGCGTATTTGCCCCTTTTCTGGAGGATTATCTGCTGGCATTGGGGATTACTCCGGTGGTGCAATATTGTCATGCCCAGTGGGGGAAGCAGGAGTATCTGGGTCTTGATCAGGTTCCTGCCTTTGATATTTCGAGCGGAGACTGGCAAGGACTCTCCCGGTATATGCCCGAGCTGATTATGCTGGATGACGGCTTTCAGCGCTGGCAGCTGGGGGAATGCCGCCAGGTGGCCCCGCTGCTCCGGCTTCCGTTCCATCAGGAGGACTGGCGGGCAACACTCCGCTCCGCAGCCGCTGTCTTCGGCAGAACGGAACGGGTGCAGGAGGTCATCGGCCATTATGAGCAGCAGGCCCGGCAGGCCAAACGGATGCTCAGCCGCAGCATCAGGGGACAGACGGTAGCGTTACTGCGGATTTCCGCTTATGGAGTTGCTCTGTATGGCTGTGATGAGCTGGGATATTCAGCAAGCGTTCTGCATGAGGATCTGGGGCTCCAGCGGCATGGATTGGTCAGCAGGCTTACCCGGGGACAAAAGCGTGTGAACCTGAGCCGTGAAGAATTGTCTGAGCTGACCGCAGATCATCTGTTTATAACTTTTGACAAGCAGGAAGGTGAAAGCCGGGAGCTGCTCGATACACAGCTATGGAGAAGCCTGCCCGCTGTGCGCAACCGCTGTGTGTACGAGGTTGATTTCATGGCCTGGATGAATTATGGTGTGCTGTCCCATCAGCGTAAAATCGAGGATGTGCTGAAGGTACTGGCGTAGGCACCAGTCACAATCTGCGGATTGGTGAAGCAACAGCAATAAGCACCTCGATCAGTTTGGCGGCGGCCAGCAGAAATACTGCACCGGGGGCCAATGCACCGCTCATCCAGCCGCCGAGTAATGCACCGGCCGGCATAGCCGTGCGGGTGACGACTCTGGAGAAGCTCAGCACTCTGCCGAGCAGCTCGGGCGGAACCTTCTCCTGGCGGATGGAAGCGGACAAGACGGACCAGGAGGTGTTGCAGGCAGCGACCAGGCCGAAGCCGATTCCCGGCGCCAGCCAGGAGGCGTTGAAGCCGGCCAGCACAAATCCGCAGGTTCCGGCCAGCAGCAGCACCGGAATCAGGCGGCCGCGCCTGAAATGCCGGTCGAGATAAATAACCGCAAGGCTCCCGGCGACTCCTCCGGCAGCGAGCAAGGTATATGTCATGCCCATTTGACCTGTAGTTAAATGAAGATTGGTAATCAGGTAGTAGGTCAGGGTGGCATACGCTGCACTGTAGCCGAAGTTGCCGATGGCTGCCTGGAATGATAGGGCCAATTGGACCGGGCTGCGGATCAGCCAGAGGAAGCCCTGGGACATTTCGGCGGCAAAAGCAGGCTTGGCGCTGCGTGTCCGTGCGGGTTCCTGCGGAAGCCGGTACAGAACGTAGAGAATGACCGCGAAGGAAGCGACATCCAGCCACAGGATGGAAGTAATGCTCATAAGCGAGGCCAAGCCTCCCGCGACCGCCGGTCCGAGCATATCGGCCAGCTGACCTGCGGTCTGAACTCCGGCATTCCCCCGGGTAAGATTCTTCCCGGACAGCGCCGGGATTAGGGTTACAACCGCTATATCATAACCCGTCGATACAATGGATAAGAGCAGAGAAATGACGTACAGATGCCAAATGGCGAGCAGTCCGTAATGTGCCAGTATAGGAATGAGGGCAATGAGTCCCATTCGGATCAGATCTGCGCAGAGCATCAGCCGCTTGCGATTGAACCGGTCGAGGATCACTCCGGCAAAAGGGGCAAACAAAATAACCGGCAGCACACTGACGGCAAACAGCGAGCTCATCACCAGCACAGACCCGGTCAGCCTGTAGGAGAGCAGCGGCAGACAAAAGGTGTATAGGGCGTCTCCGATTCTGGAAATGAAATATCCGGTCAGGAAATGCGCCAGCTGGAGCGGGCTTTGCGGCCGGGAGTGACGCTGTGGTTCTTGTGGCAAAGCAGAGGCCGGATAAGAAGAGGAACCGCGGGCGGTCTTCATAACAGTTGCCTCCAATAAGTGGACAATACGGTGAAGCTGCCGTATAAGCTGAACAGAACCAGTATGATTGCGGTGCCCAGGCTCAGGAGCCGGCTGAAGCTGCCGGACAGCCTGCCCCTGATCAGGGAGATCAGGCCGGATAACAGCAGCCACCAGGCGAAGGAGCCCAGAGCAATACCTGCCGGAAGAAACAGGGAGGCGCTGATTGCCTGGCCCAGTGAAGCGGCAAGCGCCATGAAGGACAGTAGTGTTGCCGGATTGGCCAGAGTCAGCAGGAATGCTGAGAGCATGCTATAGGTTATTCCGCTGCGAACGGGGGCAGCTGCTTCTTCCGGGGGCTTCTCCGGCCACAGTGCCCGCAGCCCCAGATAGCCGAGAAACAGGCTGCCGAGCAGACGAAGCGGAAGGGCGTAGACGGTGGTGAAATCATTCACAATCCGGAAGCTGGCGACGGTCACGAGCGCATAGAAGGCGTCAGCGAGCGCTATTCCGGTGCCCGTGGCGAGACCGGCAGTGAAGCCGGACTTCAGTGTACGGTTCATGCACAGCAGAGACATCGGACCGACAGGAGCGGCAACAATGAAGCCGAAGCTGAGGCCGCTTAACAGGGCCAGCCATGTATTCATGGTGTACGTTCTGCCGGGGGCAGCGGTACATGCGGAGTTTCTTTGACGGTCCCGAGGATAATCGTAGTGCGGGTCCGCACGATACCCGGCAGGCCTTTGATCTCCTCGCTGATGATCCGGTCCAGATCCCGCGTTCCCCGGCAGCGCAGCTTCAGGACATAATCATCATCCCCGGTAGTGTGATGGCATTCCTGAACCTCCGGCAGCTTCATCACGAGTTCTATGAAGCCTTGCCGGTGTTCCGGCCGCTCCAGCGATACGGCAATCAGTGCAGCCAATCCGTAACCGGCCGATTCCGCGTCGATCAGCGCCGTATATCCGGTAATTACACCTTGCTCTTCCAGCCGCCGAACCCTGTCTGCAGTGGCAGGAGAAGAAAGACCCAGCAGTCCGGCAAGCTCGGACCAGGTGATCCTGCCGTTATTCATTATTGCCGAGATGATTTTGTAATCTAAAGAATCCATGTTATCCCTCCTTATATTATTAACCCATATGAGGAATATACATT
This sequence comes from Paenibacillus sp. IHB B 3415, assembly GCF_000802655.2. NCBI lineage: Bacteria > Bacillati > Bacillota > Bacilli > Caryophanales > Paenibacillaceae > Paenibacillus > Paenibacillus sp. IHB B 3415. The sequence goes on from NZ_JUEI01000049.1 coordinate 39,592, forward strand.
ATAATAATAAGCATTTCAATAATATTCCATACTTATTATTTGCGGGTCATTGAGTGGATTGCGGGACTTTCATAGGCCTGGAATACTCACCAATAAAAAATGCTTGCAATTTATGTTCAAAGAGAGTATAGTCTTATTTACGGTGATTGAATCACTGAACTACATAATATGCGGTCATGGCGGAATTGGCAGACGCGCTGGCTTCAGGTGCCAG
>NZ_JUEI01000050.1:0-85138 GCF_000802655.2 Paenibacillus sp. IHB B 3415
ATAACCGCTGGCTAGAACGTTATTCACCCGTTAGGGTGATTTTGTTCTGAATATATGAATGAACTGATTTGCTGGATGCCATAACTTATCGGCGGCAAAGCCGTTCCCGTTTTTTATTTTACATAAATATCCTTTCATAGTAAAATGAATGAACAGTCATTCATTTCGGGAGGAGATGGGAATCGTGAGTGATAACAGCAAGAGTGACAACGGCAAATTGCTGGAACGTAAATTTATTGAGGGCTTTGAGCAATTGGCTCCGGACAAGGCGATCCGTCAGATCATTTATCATGCTGTCGAGGTCTTCTCCAGGAAAGGCTATGCCGGGACGAAAATCAAGGATATCGCCGCCAGTGCAGGCTTCAGCCAGGGGTATGTCTATATGTATTTCAAATCCAAAGACGATATCTTCACCAGGATTGTTGAGCTGGCTTCGGACGGAGCCGGAATGTCGGTGCAATATGCAGCAGAGCTGGACGGAACCCCGATGGAGCGGATTACCTGGCTGACCGAGGCCTTCCTGTCCCAAGGCAGTATTGCCTTGCAGCACTTCCGGCTCATTCTGCTGCAGACGGCAACCTCGGAAGCTATTCCGGAGGAGGCTAAGCTTGTTGCGAAGGAGAAGATTATGAAGCCGTTCGAGCATCTCGTTCCCCTGATCATCGCCGGGCAGGAGGCAGGGGAAATTATTCCGGGTGATCCGGTTGAAATCGCAGTCGCCTATTTCTCATTCATCCAGGGACTTGGCATAGCGAGGGTACAGGCCACAGCTGCTGCCCCTTTTCCCTCAACAGAACTGGTTCTGCGCTTCATGAAAAGAGATCATTAGCCCATCCCATATCCGAAAAGGTGGAATTAGCCATGGTCAGGGTATTTAAAAGTGATGCCGGCAAAGAACAGGTTCTCCGTTCCTATAATGAGCTGCTCGGGGACTGGGGGACGGAGGTTCGGGAGCTGGATATCGAGACCCCGTACGGGACAACACATTGTATAACGGCGGGTGAGGCCGGTTTGCCGCCCCTGTTCCTGTTTCATGGGGTAGGCGATAATTCGGCGGTGATGTGGCTGCTGAATATACGGGAGCTGTCCCGGCATTTCTACTGCATTGCGGTGGATACGCTGGGAGGGCCGGGGAAGAGCCTGCCGGGTGCTAGGTTCAATAAGCAGAATTTTAATCAGGTAGATTGGATCAACAGCGTCGCGGATGGACTGAAGCTGGAACAGTTCTATGCAGCAGGTGTATCGAATGGAGCGTACATGGTCTACAATTATACGGTTAACGAGCCTGGAAGAGTCCTTAGGGCAGTCTGTATGGAAGGCGGGATGGTCACGGCTCCTTTAAAAAGCATGATCCAGACGCTGCTGATGATGTTCCCGGAAATAATGATACCTACGCGAGGCAACCTGCTCAAAGTAGCCCGGAAGCTCAGTTCGCCCGCCTCCGGATTGTTTGACAAACATCCTGAAGTCGGTGCGCATCTGGTGCTATTGATGAAAAACCATAATCAGCAGGCCATGTTTGCCCATAAGCTCCAGCGATATGACAAAGACAAAGCGGTTGCTGTCAGGGATAAATTATATTTTCTGCTGGGAGATTATAAGCTCGAGCATAAGAAAGAATTCGCAGGGATTCTTAAGGATGACGGGTTTCATTATGCGGTCATCCCGGAGGCCGGGCATGGCATTAATCATGAACAGCCGGAGCGGGTCAACCGGGAGCTGATAGGATTCCTGCTAGGACAGTGAATATGAGGCTGCTGTAATGCTTGTACGTCCCGGGGCGGAGGAAGAGGTGGACCCGGGGCCTGATGGCGGACTCCTGCCGCAGGCATATAATGAATATTCACGCAACTCTGACAAGAAGAGGATGATATTCATGTTACAGGCAGAAATGCTGCAGGACCCATATACCCATGATGAGCTGAAGCTGGAAGGAACAGGAGCAGTTAATCCGGAGAGCGGGCGTAAGTATCCGTTGAAGCAGGGTTTTCTCGCCTTCCTGGGAGAAGCGGATGCCGAGGGCAGCAACAAAAAGTACCTTGAGCTGTACAACCGGATAGCGCGTTTCTACCGGCTGTCCAACAAAGCTTATTTCGCTCTCAAATTCGGCGGGGAACGCAGCTACAGAGAGCAGTTCCTGTCTTCCCTTGAGCTGCATGGCGGTGACAGGGTACTAGAAACCTCGGTGGGCAGCGGCGATAATTTCCCCTATCTGGGTGTACAGGCAGAGCTGTACGGACTGGATATCTCCAGCGGAATGCTGAAGCAGGCGGTGCGCAATCTGCGTCGCTGGAAGCTTCAGGGACATCTGTTCCAGGGACAGGCGGAGAAGCTGCCTTTTAAGGACAACGTCTTCGATTGTGTCTACCATGTCGGCGGAATTAATTATTTCAGTGATCCGGGAGCTGCGGTGCTGGAGATGATCCGGGTGGCGAAGCCGGGCACGAGGCTGATGATTGCCGATGAGACAGAGAAGCTGGTTAAGGGAACGTACGGGAAGGTGCCGGTGGTTAAGGGGTATTTTCAGCAGGGGGAGGAGTTGCCGGGGGTTCTTGGACTCATTCCGCAGGATATGCTGGAGATCGATTATAAGGAAGTATGCAAAGGCCTGATGTACTGCATTACTTTCCGGAAGCCGTAGGCGGGGTGGGGATCGGGTACATTCCATATTAGCTCATTAGGGAGTTATTTATATGTCAGGAATGATTATCTTTGTTTGCCTACATACATAAGAACGATTACACTATTACTATGTGATTTGCAACTTAGGAGGGAAATTCGATGGCGATCTATACGCGTACGGGGGATAAAGGGGAAACCTCAGTCATCGGCGGCCGTGTGGGCAAGGACGATGTCCGCGTCGAGGCTTATGGCACCATAGACGAGCTGAACTGTTTCGTCGGCCAGGCACGGAGTCTGATGGAAGACGAGCGGTTTGCAGATGTCCGGGAGCAGCTGCTGGAGATCCAGCATGAGCTGTTTGACTGTGGTTCGGACCTGGCGTTCGTGAAGCTGAGCGAGAACAAATATAAGGTGAAAAGCGAGATGGCCGTACGTCTGGAAGGCTGGATCGATGTGCTGCAGGCGGAGAACCCGGTACTGGAGCGCTTCATTCTGCCCGGCGGAAGCCAGCTGTCCTCGGTCCTGCATATCTGCCGGACGGTCTGCCGCCGTGCGGAGCGCCGGGCTGTGACCCTGGGACGGAGTGCGGACATTAACCCGGAGGCTGTTGTCTATCTGAACAGACTCTCTGATTATTTCTTCGCGCTGGCCCGTGCTGCCAATACACGCCAGGAGGTTGCTGAGGTAGAGTATGTGCGCAGCAAAAAGGTGTTCCGGAACAAATGACCAGCTACTATCCGCCGATTACTTATAGGGTGCCGCCGTCTGAAGACGGCTGGCTGCTCAAAACCATCCTGCAGAAGCGGATGGATGTCTCCCGTAAGCTGTTGTCCCGTCTGAAGATGACAGACCTCGGGATTACGCTGAACGGAGAGCGTGTCTATATCAGCGTCAAGGTAAGCAGCGGAGATCAGGTACAGATCCGGATGGAAGAAGAGACGTCGGAGGATATTCTGCCGCAGGCGATTCCTTTTGAGATTCTATATGAAGACGGGCATCTGCTAGTCGTGAACAAAGCCGCGGGGATCATTGTCCATCCGACCAATGGCCATTACACGGAGACCCTCGCGAACGGAGTAGTCCATTATTGGGCGGAGAAGGGGGAGCGGGTCCGCTTTCGCCCGGTCCACCGCCTGGACCAGGAGACCTCCGGTGTACTGGTCATTGCCAAGAACCCGTACAGCCATCAGCATATCTCCGAGCAGATGATCGCCGGGACGGTGGACAAGCGGTATGCTGCTTTTGTGCACGGTGTTCCCGCTGTGCCCAGCGGCGACATCGACGGTCCGATCGACCGCGACCCGCTGGAGCCGCACCGGCGGATCGTGACGCCGGATGGTTATCCTTCCTTGACCCGGTACGAGGTCAAGGAGGTCTATCCACGCGCGGCTTCGCGCGTGGAGCTGAAGCTGGAGAGCGGGCGCACCCATCAAATCCGGGTGCATATGAGCTCGATCGGCTGCCCGCTGATCGGTGACGGCATGTACCGTCACCCTTTGTATGCCCGCGGGCAGGCGGCAGGCGGGCTCGTTCCGCTGGGCGGCGGAGAGCGGGAGGCCGGGCTGGTGCTGCCTGGCGGAGAGAGCAAAGAGGCGGAGCTGTCGCCCGTGGAAGCGGCGCAGCTGGCGGAGATCGCGGAGCTGGACGCGTCCATTCCGCGCCAGGCGCTGCATGCGGTGCGGCTGTCCTTCCGGCATCCGGTCACGCATGCCGATCTGGTCTTCGAAGCTCCGCTGCCGCCGGATATGGCGCTGCTGCAGGCGAAGCTGCGTGAGACTGCGGCCAGGGAATAACGGTCTCAGCTGGCAGCCGTTAGATGGAGGGGCCGCTTAGGATTCCGCAGGCCAATACAGCCAGGGGCCAGCTGAGATTGTGAAATAAGTGCGAGACTGCACTTATTCTTAGCTGTTTCTCCACTCTAATTCCAACAAGTGGAAAAAGTACAACTAATTTCAGAGGTTTGGCCGAAAAGTATCGAATGCGCTCAATTAAGTGTTGAAAATCCAACTAATTCCTATTAAGCTGCGAATTTATGCTAAATAAATGTACAATTTCCACTTAATTCCGAATCGCTCAGCACATAGCCCAGATGCCTTTAACGGAATAGGCGGCTAGAGTGGTGGTTAAACGTAGCAACGCAGGTGCACCAATGTTCCGGCCCATCCGGCCCACGAACGTGGCTGCGCCGGCAGCTCTAATAATCAGCGCACTGCAGCACTGCCGCTGCGCTTATAATAAAAGGAGAACCATATGAGTCAATTGAAGGTGTATCAATATCCGAAATGCAGCACCTGCCGCGCCGCAGTGAAGTGGCTCAAGGAGCAGGAGCATGAGCTGGACTTGCAGAATATTGCCGAGCAGCCGCCCACAGTGGAAGAGCTGCGCGTGCTGCTTAAGAACAGCGGACTGCCGCTGAAGAAGTTTTTTAATACGAGCGGTGAGGTCTACAAGGAACTTAATCTGAAGGACAAGCTGGCCGGTCTCAGTGAAGATGAGCAGCTTGAGCTGCTTGCCAGCCACGGGATGCTGATCAAGCGTCCGGTTGTCACTGACGGCTGGAAGGTTACAGTCGGCTACAAAGATGAGCAGTACGCTGAAGCCTGGAGCAACACCTAAAATTCGGTTCGATCCAGTTGATTAATGCAGCGTTCCATAAGATTTCCTTTTTTATTTCTTGTTTAAGCATTGCAGCAATACTGGATCCCATATCATGTTTATGTTTGGCTGCCCTTTCTTGTCCCCTTGCTTCGTTTGATCACCGAAGCATCAAAAAGCAGCAAGGGGAAGATAACGGCATACGTACGAAACCTCCAGAATCCCCCTTTAGAACCAGTCCTAATTCCATTCGGAAAGTTTCAGGATTGCTATTGCAATAGTCTCCAGTCCCCCTGTTTGAAGCCATATACATTTTTGAAATTCCTTCCACACTTTGCCGCGCTTATATTGGATATCTTCCTCCAGCCCAAAGAAATCCCATTCCTTGTTTATGGATTAAATTTTGATGCAAATTGTTTGTCTGCATATGAGCAATCCTGAATTTATTGCAAGGGTAATATGTATTTTGTGTTAATTTATCAAACAGAAATTAAATAGCATATAAACATGTTATATAACAATTTGGATTTATAGTTAAATCTCATACTATATAGATTGTACTTGAGATTTTAGAGTGAAGAATCAGTCGCCACTGCGGTGAATATTTGGACTTCCGGCCGCTGTTGTCTGCAGATTTCATGATTATACTGCTGTTCGCGGTGGAAATCCGCAGACTAAGGCGATCGCTATCGCTCCTTCAGTTCCAAAATCCCCCTTCGTCACTCCTTCCTCCTCCTCAATTTTCCAAGTTCAATCTATATAGTGTCAATGATATTGAATGAATGGGGCGAGGAAATGACAGTACGGCGATTATTACCAGTAACGGATACAGAAGAAGTCGGAATTGTTGAGTTTCTGCTAGGCAATGATCTGTATTGTACGTATGTGCAGCAAGTAAGGGAGGTTATTAATACTATTCCGGTTACTCCGGTTCCATTAGCACATCCTTACATGGAGGGTCTGATTCAGTTCCGTGGAGAAGCCATTGCAGTCATAGACCTGGCTAAATGTTTCGGGTATCCTTCTGCAAGGAGAACTGGACAGATACAGGGCAAATATATTATTGCTGAGATGAAGAATAATAAGGCTGCCGCGTTTCATGTCCATGAGGCATTGAGAATCAATCAGTTTAATCCGGCGAAGATGAATCAGACTCTTGAGGCCGTACAAGTGCAGCGCGGGTTTAGTCAGAGGATTGTGCAAGTCGAGGGGAAGCTGCTTGTTCTTCTGGACTTTGAAAAAGTGATAGAGACTATATCTGCTGACTAAGTGTTTGTAAAATATCAAACAAATGTTGAAATGTGTGGCATTTTGTCGAACGGTGTATATTGTTCGACATTTTTTGTATATAATCATGTTAATCTTAAAATTGCCAAATACAAACCAATAATGTATTTATAAGGTGGTAGTGAGTTGATTCGTGATTTGATTCTCAGTTTTTGCCTGTTGACGCTTTTTACGTTTTTTTTCGAGCACTTTATGATGAGGGTAAACATTAATCTGAGGGTTTTAACAGGCTACACTTGGAAAGTGGGGATATACCAGGGCCTTGTGGGCGTCATTCTAATATATGCTGTTAGTCATCCCTTTAATAATTGCCTGATTGCGGACCTGAGTACCATCCCCATACTCATTGCTGCTTCCATTGGCGGCCCATTCGCATCAGCATTGGCGGCTTTGTTAATTATCCTTCCCCGTCTTATTTATGAGCCATCCATAAAGATGATGATAGTGGGGATTATTGATGTGTCCATCATTTTTATTGTTTGCAATATAACCATCCGCTATATTCACTCCTTCTGGAAGCAGTGGATCATCTTAGTCACCGTGACCAATCTTCTGTTGATATTATTTTATAAGTTTATTGACAACTCACATTCTTTATCCACCAGTCTGCAATTTTTGGCCGTGTATGAGGCATCCGGGTTATTTATCGCGGCAAAGTTATTCTATATGTGCAATGCCCAGAGGCTGAAGCAACGGTTCGATGAGATGCAAAGCGATCTGTTAGAGATTCTTCATCTGCAGCCTGGATTAATCTATAAATTGACCAAAGAAAATGAAGAATTCAAATATAAAATCGCCGGAGGTGCCTTGTGTGTTGAACTGGGGATTTCCTCCAGTGAACTCATCGGCAAGACACTCGATAGACTGGATTTATTCCCTGAAGATCTAAGTATTTTTATGAAGATTCAAAAGGAAAAGGCCTGGGCCGGAGAACCGCAGACATTTGAAATATTATTTAAGGAGCATACGCTGCTTATCAATCTGAATCCAGTTTTCTATGATAACATCGTTGGCGCTATCATCGGCTCTGTTATAGATATTTCCCAGCGGACGGAATCAGAGAAGAAGCTTAAAGAGAGTGAGGAGTTATACCGTTCACTTGTGGAGAGCACCCAGGATTTCATAGTGTGGTTTGATGTGCAGGGACGAATTACATCTGTAAATAATAAAGTGGCCGAGACGCTTCGAATATCGCCTGAGAGCCTGATTGGGACAATGATAACAGAACAGATGCCAGCGGGTGAGCATGTTGAGCAATGGTTCTATTACTTCAGACAGGTCATCTCAAATGGAACGATGGAGAGATTTGAATACAGCTTTAGATCAGCCAGGAGAGAGCATCAGTATGATGTCACTTTGTCTCCGTTCTTTAACATGAAACAGGAAGTAATAGGGGTTATAACCACTGGGCATGATATTACCCATGTGAAGAAAAGCAGGGCGGCAGACGAAGCTAATAAGGCAAAAAGCGAGTTTCTTGCCCGCATGAGCCATGAAATACGTACCCCGCTTAGCGGAATCATAGGTCTCACGGAGCTTTTGACTAGACAGGAAATGTCTCCGGTGCAAAAAGATTATTTGAACAAAATTCTCTCCTCGTCCCATACCTTGCTTGGTATTATTAATGATGTTCTTGATCTCTCGAAGATTGAGGCCGGTAAAATTGAATTGCAAAAGGTTAATTTTAATCTGCATCAGCTGATGCAGGAATTATCGGATATTCTTGCCGTGCTTCTCGGATCGAAACAGCTAAAGTTCATTATTGATACATCGGCGGATATTCCGGAGATGCTCTATGGTGATTCTCTGCGCGTTGAACAAATTCTTATCAATATGATAAACAATGCCATTAAATTTACAGATAGGGGGCATATATACGTCAAGGTTGAACCCGTAAGATATGAAGAAGATAGTATTCATCTGGAATTCTCGGTAGAAGATACGGGCATCGGGCTCACCCGCGATCAGATCGATCATCTATTTGAACCCTTCATGCAGGTCAGACATTATTCCAGACAGATGAGTGGTGGAACCGGCCTGGGGCTTCCGATCTGCAAATACTTTGTCGAACTGATGGAAGGAGATATTGAAATCAGCAGCGAGCCGGGGCAGGGCAGTAAGTTTTCCTTTACCATTCCCTTTGAATATGCACGATCGGATGAATTGCTTCAGCGGGAGAAGCGAATGGAATTTTCGCAAACCAGAGTTCTTGTCATTGAGAACAATGCTGCGGTTAGAAACGGATTATGCTCTATGCTGGAATCAATGAACTTTGATGTTGCGGCATGTGAACAATCGGATCTTGTTTATTCTCGTCTGCCTGTTGAAGTGATTGTGGTCGATTTAAGTATGAATGAGCGGGAAGGAGTGAACGAATGGCTGCAGCTTCAGAAAATATATCATACACATCCCGTTCGCTATGTTGTTATTTCAACGGCAGGGGTACGTGACGGGATTTCGAAATTACCCGCGAGTCTGCAGCCGGACGCTCTAATTCTAATGCCCGTTAGCCGTAACGGCCTGTACCTGGCCATGTGCGCCTTGTTCAAGAATGAACCAGATTCATCGCATGAGATTAAGGGTAGCGGGAAGCTTTCCTTACCCGGGCTTCAGCGGAAAATTCTGCTAGCAGAAGATAACGAAATTAATCAGCTTGTTATCACAGAGCTTCTGACTTCATACGGCTTTGAGGTAACCGCAGCAAATGATGGCAGGGAGGCTCTAGCTTTACTGGAACATGGGGGATGGGATTTGCTTTTACTGGACATTCATATGCCTGAACTTAGTGGGGTTGAGGTGACGAAGAGGATACGGCAGAACCAAGAGTATGACCACCTGCCCGTCATAGCCCTGACTGCAAATACTGTAAAGGAAGAGCATGAAATGTATTACCGCATTGGGATGAACGGTGTATTGACCAAGCCGCTTCAGGTCGATGCACTAATCGCGTTACTGAACAGACGTGTCAAAGGAATAGATTATCAATTGCTTCTGCAAAGAGTTAGCGGAAAAGAAAATATTGTACGTTATATGTTCACTGTGTTTATTCGTGACTATAAGCTTTTTGCTGAACAACTGCGGGATGCCCTGAACAATGACGATTTAACTGGATATCATCGGATGCTTCATACCTTTAAGGGTGTGGCAGGGAATCTGTGTGCCGACCGGCTGCTGACAGCTGCAGTGAGGCTTGAACGGGAATTAGAGCAGGATGCTGATCTCCAGAATGGATTGGACAATTTGGAGGATGAGCTTCTGGGGATCATCTCTTCTATACAGCACTATTTAGATAATGCATATCCTGGTGACAGCAAGGATGTACTTGATCATGAGAGGGTTTTATTATGAAAGTAATACTTATTGAGGATGACATGATTATCGGCGATATGATAAAGATGTATCTTGCAGAAGAAGGCAATACAGTTTACAGAGTAGATACAGGAACCGGAGGACTTGCTCTTATTGAGGAAATGCAACCCGATCTTGTGATCATTGATTTAGTGCTGCCTGACTTAAACGGCATTGAGGTTTGCAGAGAGATTCGTAAAGAATCTGTGGTGCCCATCGTAATTATTTCTATGAATACCGAAGTCATGAGCCGTGTCGAAGCCTTAAACGCCGGGGCGGATGATTATTTATGCAAGCCCTTCAGCATGAAGGAGCTGTTAGCCAGAATGAATGCCATTTTACGGAGAGCGTATCAGAGATCAAATTATAAAGAGGCTGATGGAAGTCATTCAATTTCCAGACCGGAAGATAAAAGCATTGTTATTGAACATGAATACCGGTCCATTAAAGTTCAAGGGAAAATAGTAGAAACAACCTTTACCGAATTTGAAATTATGAAACTCCTTTATAACCATCCGGAGCGGGTGTTCTCGCGGGAGGAACTAATTATTTATCTGCGTGGAATCCATACATTAGTGAATGAACGCTCAATTGATGTGCATGTTATGAAGCTCAGGAATAAAATTGAACTGGATCCCAAAAATCCGAAATATATTAAAACAGTTTGGGGAATAGGCTATAAATTTTCGCTGAATAAATTCAATGAATATGAAGAAAAGACATAGATTCCTAATACTTTTACAAGAAATGTTTTAATACCTCTGCTCTATCATGAAAGGGAGATGTAAGTGATAGGAAGGGGATAGAACTGTGCGTAATCTAAAAGTAGCAACAAAACTGTTTCTGTTGATCGGAGTCTTTATTGTAGCCATGGTTGCACAATCTGCTCTTGGATATGTATCGTTGACGAAAATGGTTGATAATTCTAACGCGATGTATTTCGATCGGATGGTGCCGGAAGCAGATTTTCTAAATTACCGTACCGGCAACCGAGCGATGGAAAGCATTCTGTTCCAATCCATGCAGACTAGTACAAATCAAGAGGCGAAGGAATTAAAAATAAAATTCGATAGCCTAGTGAATGCGAATTCAAATATTCTGGATAGAATGCTTGTGAATGGGATCACCGAAGAGGAGAAAAAGCTTGTAAAAGATATTAAAACTGAATTTATTGTATACATCCGTTCCATGCAGGAAGCCTTTGCTTTGGGGGCTGTTAATCGCAATGTGGAAGCCTATGATTATTATAAAAATAATGTTGTACCCACAATGAATGTAATGCTTACTTTAGGTGACACATTGGAAAACAAACTTAAGGATAGTGCCGCTGCCATTAACACTTTGGTCCGCGAACAAGGGGAGCAAAGCATTCTGTTATCAAACATCCTGTCCATCGCTTTTTGTCTGCTCTGCACTGTTGTCGGAATTATCATCATAAGGATGATTGTAAAACCGGTGCAGGCTGTACAGAAGCTTATGAAAGAAGCGGAGAACAGAGATTTCACCGGAGAAGCAAGTTATCGTTCCAGAGATGAACTCGGGCAACTGACGTATTCTCTCAATACTATGCTCGAGGTATTAAGAAACCTGTTCGGGCAGATTACAGAGACTTCGCAGCAGGTTGCGGCGTTCTCTGTGCAGCTTACGGCAAATGCGGAACAGACCAGCACAGCCAGTGAAAATATTGCGGCAAACGTTCAAGAAGTAGCGGGAGGTGCAGATCAACAGGTTCATGCGGTTGAAGTAACGGCCAGAACAATGGAACATATGAAGGACAGTATTCAGCTTATTGAACGGAATGCTCAGAACATGTCTGAAACAGCCTCACAGACTTCAGATCTATCATTGGAGGGAAATGAAGCGGTCTATACAGCTGTGAGTCAAATGAGTTCAATCTATGCGGCGATTGAAGAGCTGAACAGCATTATTCATGGTTTAGAACAGCAGTCAGAAGAGATAGGTCAGATTGTAGACACTATATCAGGGATTTCAGCACAAACCAATTTGCTCGCGCTGAACGCAACAATCGAAGCGGCCAGGGCTGGAGAACATGGCCGGGGTTTTGCGGTTGTCGCGAATGAGGTCCGCAAGCTGGCTGAGCAATCAGCAGGATCGGCCCAAAAAATATCTGTCCTGATCAGTACGATTCAGTCGGAAACAGGCAAAGCTGTCCGATCCATGGAACGCACGTCTAAAGAGGTTGAGAGCGGGATCGAGATTGTGAATTCGGCAGGGCAAGCATTTGCACAGATTGAAGAGTCTGTGGATAACGTCGCCGCCCAGATCAGGGAAGTCACAAATGAAGTTCAGGATCTGGCTGCAGGAACAGAAATAGTGTTTCGTTCGGTGGAAGAGATCAATACTTCTGCCAAAACTTCTGCCTCCGGCACGCAGAATATTGCAGCAGCAACAGAAGAACAGCTAGCATCAATGGAAGAAATATCAGCATCCTCAGCTTCCTTAGCCCAAATGGCCGAGGATTTGTACGACAATTTAAACGGTTTCAAGATTTATAGGAATTAAGGTAAAGAATATGCTGATAATAATTCTGAAATTCATTGTATCCGCCGGTATTTGTATTTATCTTTTTTTAAGAGTAACTGCTTACAGGAAGTCATTTCGGAAACTTATCAGCAATGTCCCAAAAGCAGAGGAGCCTCTTTATCGGCAGCAGCTTGAGAAAGACTTACACCATGCGCTCGAAAATGAAGAATTTTTTCTCGTATATCAACCACAGGTCGATGTTCCCAGACAGAAAATTGTGGGCGCTGAAGCATTGCTACGTTGGGAGCATCCCACATTCGGAATGATCTCCCCCGAGATTTTCATTCCTATCCTTGAAGAGACGGGGCTCATCTGTCCGATTGGTGAATGGGTGCTCCTCTCTGCCTGCAGACAGTTGAACAAATGGGAGGAGCATTTAACGTCAGCAATTCGTATTTCAGTAAACCTGTCCGTCAGGCAACTGATGATGGATGATATTCCAAGCATCCTCTCTGGAATTATACGTGAAACCAGCGTAGATCCACACAGGCTGGAACTTGAAATTACAGAAAGCGGATTTCTGACCCATACGGAGAGCATGATTGCAGCCGTAGAAAGTATCAAAGCAACCGGTGTGAGTATCGCGATAGATGATTTTGGAAGCGGACAATCTTCTTTAAGTTATTTTAAGTATTTTCCAATAGATACACTCAAAGTTGACCGGATCTTCATTCGTGAAATGATAAGCAGCAATTGTGATCAGGCGATTGTATCCTCTTTAATCTTCCTGGCACACAATCTGGGTATGAAGGTCATAGCTGAAGGGGTGGAGCGAATGGAAGAACTAGAGCTTCTGTCTGATTATAAATGCGATGAGGTTCAAGGATTCCTGTACAGTAGGCCCTTAACAGTGAGAGACTTTGAAGATTTACTGGCGTCCGAAGGGATTTTTGACTATGATTTGGTGCTACAGTAGTTAATTCCGGCCGGGCCTCCCAATGATTGGAGCTGTGGGAATCTGGATGCACTCTTATAAGATTACTAGTTTTCTGATAGAATACTCCTAGAGGCGCAATGCAAATTGTATGCACAAGGAGAGGTTACACATGAGCGCAGTAACAGAAACTAAGGGCCGGGTAATGATCGTTGATGGAATGGCTCTGCTGTTCCGGGCTTTTTATGCTACCTCTTATGGAGGATATATCCGCAAGACCAGCGCCGGGCTTCCGACGAATGCGGTGTATGGATTTTTGCAGTATTTTTTCGACGCGGTGAGTACGTTTGAACCTTCACATGTGGTCTGCTGCTGGGATATGGGCAAAGGTACCTTCCGTACGGAGAAGTATGACGGCTACAAATCGAACCGGATTGACGCGCCGCTGGAGCTGATCCCGCAGTTTGATCTTGTGAAAGACGTGGTAGCTGAGCTGGGCGTGCCGAATATCGGTCTGGTTGGTTATGAGGCAGATGACTGCATCGGTACACTGGCTTCGTGCTACAGCGGGGAGTCGGAGGTCTATATTCTCACAGGTGACCACGATATGCTGCAACTGGTGAATGACAGCGTCAAGGTCGTGATTATGAAAAAAGGCCGCTCCAACTATAAAGTGTATGATCCGGCGGAACTCCTTGCTGAGCGTGGCCTCACCCCTGCACAGGTGATTGACCTGAAGGGCTTCATGGGCGACACCAGCGATAATTATCCCGGTGTTAAGGGCATCGGTGAGAAAACAGCCACCAAGCTGCTGACCGAATACGGCACCGTGGAAGGTGTCATTGAGAATCTGCATCTGCTGCCCAAAGGCGTGCGGGCCAAAATCGAGGCTGACCTCGATATGCTGCATCTCTCGCGAGAGCTGGCGGAAATCCGCTGCGATGTGCCTGTGGTCTGCGAACTGGCGGACTGCCTGTGGGCACTGCAGCGGGATACTGCGGCACGCAAGTTCAATGAGCTGGAGTTCGGCAGCCTGATGCATTTGATCGGCGGGATCGCCGAGGTCCGGGATGACCGGGGAATCGTACAGATTGAACTCGGAGATTTGGGCTAAGAAGAGCTTAGTTATAGGCTTAGGCAGGCCAGAGCCTCCTGAACAAGCAGAAGACCCCTCGCGAAAATCTCGCGTAGGGGTCTTTTTGTGTTCTCCCTAACAAATGAATACCATATGCCGGGCTCAGATTACAATTCCGTCGCAGTGATCGATCTCATGCTGAATGATCTGTGCAGCAAAGCCGGTGAAGCTCTGCTTCTGCGGCTTGAAATTATGGTCGCAGTACTCTACCTCAATGGATTCATATCTAGTAGTTTTGCGTACGCCTTCGTGGGACAGGCAGCCTTCCTCGGTTTCATACGGATGGGCACGTTTAGTAATGACCGGATTGATCATTGGAATATTCATCTGTCCGATGCTGAAGGCGATTATGCGCTTGTTGACACCGATCATGTCAGCCGCCATGCCGACACACCGGTCTGCGTTCGCCCGCAAGGTATCCAGAAGGTCATCTAACACTGGCAAATCCTCTTTAGTTGCCGGTGTGGACTTCTGGCTTAGAATCGTCATATCTTTACATATGGGTCTGATCATAGTATTCTCCATGTGTTTTATTTGGTTGCCACTGCCATAATATCATCTTTTGTATGGACAGTGAAATGAATCTTGCCGGAACAATAATGTAAAGCCGCCAGACACTTTCGGGTATTTGGTGGTTTTTTGCAGTGCATTGGGGTTCAGCGGGGGGGATATCGTGTATGGTGCGGAATTACAGATTTACTTTGCTTATTCGACAAGACTACTGTAGAATTAATAAGTATATAATGGTAAAAATTGGTAACAAAAAGGGAGCATGCGTATGAAACTGAAATATCTAGGACTCACCGCAATTGTGCTGTTTTTCACGCTGTCGTTCTCCAGAATTTTGCTGCCCGCTTCAGCTGCGGTAATAGACATGAATTTGGGTTCAGCGGCCACTTTCGGGCTACTCGCAAAGACGATGACAACGGTTGAGACTTCCGTTTCCGGAGATACGGGAGCTATTACTCAGACCGTAATTCCACATATAACGAATGGGAATAATTATTTAGATGATAGTGTTTATCATGCTGCTGACATTGATTTGGGAAATGCCATTGGGTATGCAAATTCACAGGTGCCCACTGTTAATGGAACGGCTGGAGCGGATCTGGGAGGCGAAATCCTACTGCCCGGTATATATAATTATCCAGGTGCAGTTAATATCAGTGCTGATGTAACTCTTAGCGGTGATGATATTTTTATCTTCCAAATTGCAGGGACATTGGATACAACAGCCGGTACGAAGATTCTATTAACAGACGGGGCACAAGCCTGTAATATCTATTGGGTGGTAAACGGGGCCACGACACTCGCGGCAAATACGGAGTTCAAAGGCAGTTTATTGAGTCAATCTTCAGCAACAACGGTTGGTATCAATACTATTATAAATGGCAGAATTCTGTCACAAGATGCAGTTACATTCACTGGCCCGGGCCCGTCTAACATTACCGTTCCAGCTTGTGTACAGGAGCCGCCTGTGGAACCACCGGTACAACCGCCTGTAGAAACAGATTCACCAGCGCCAATACCGGCCACAGCAACGCCAATACCGGCTACGGCAACGTCAGTACCAGCTACGGCAACGCCAGTACCAGCTACGGCAGTACCAATACCGGCCACGGCAACGCCAATACCGGCAACGTCAGTACCAGCTACGGCAACGCCAGTACCAGCTACGGCAACACCAATACCGGCTACGGCAACGCCAATACCGGCCATGGCAACACCAATACCGGCTACGGCAACGCCAATACCAGCAACAGTAACGCTAATGCCGGCCACGGCAGCACCAATGCAGGCTACAGCAACGCCAGGCGCCGCTGCTTCACCTGTCAATACTCCTGCTGCTTCATCTCCTGCGGAGCTGCCGGCAGTGCCTGCTTGGATTGTTGAAACGGAATGGGTTAAAGTAGGCTTACTTCCGGACGGGGATATGATTATTGATGCAAAGCTCCCTGATAATCAAGAAGAAA
Source organism: Paenibacillus sp. IHB B 3415 (assembly GCF_000802655.2). NCBI lineage: Bacteria > Bacillati > Bacillota > Bacilli > Caryophanales > Paenibacillaceae > Paenibacillus > Paenibacillus sp. IHB B 3415. The sequence goes on from NZ_JUEI01000050.1 coordinate 16,379, forward strand.
CAGGAGTGTGGAATTTCGATCTGGGGGGGAAGTTATACAATATAGAAGGAACTGAAAGTGTCAATTATAGGATCGCTAAAGCACCGGTAGGGACTTATAATATTCTGGTGAGATTCACTTCCCATAACGGAACAGTGTTTAAGTTTGAGGCGGTTCCCGTATCTGTACCTACAGTCACCGGAGGCCAGCTTCCGGCTACCGCGACGCCGTGGTACAACTTGCTTCTCTCCGGATCTCTATTAACCATAATGGGAGGAGTAATCTTATGGAGGAGAAAGCTTCGTGAATAAACGGCACACTGAGCACAAAGTAAAAGCCGGAAAACAGATATACATTATCTCCCTGGGATCAATGATTCTGGGGATCTTGTCTATCTCTTGGGCCCTGATTCATATCCAGGCGCAAACCGTTCCCGTTGCTTATAATGAGAATACTGATCGAATCCCAATTCAGGCTGATCTGCGCAATAGTGTAAAGAGCAGCATCGCCGTTCCGGTAGAAGGAAGCGATTCCAGCAGCATACCGCCGCAGGAGGATATCCTTTATCCCATAAGGCCGCTTGAAGGCGATGTTATCGGAAAGCTGAAAATTCCGGCTTTACAGCAAATTCTTCCGATTATACACGGGACAGACGAGGATGAGCTGGAGGAGGGAATTGGACATTTCTCGGAAAGCGTCCTGCCGGGTGAGAATAACAATTCGGTTCTATCCGGACACCGGGATACTGTCTTTGCTAAATTAGGCGAACTGGAAATAGGAAACGAGCTTGTCGTTGATACATCAGCGGGTTCTTTCACCTATAAGATAAGTGCTATACGGATTGTTGATAAAGACGATAAAACGATTATTGTACCTACAGACCACGCTGTCCTAACCGTAAGTACCTGCTATCCCTTTCACTTTATCGGCGCGGCTCCCGACCGTTATATTCTCATCGCAGACCTGATCGCTGAAGTCCGTTCCCCCACAACATGAAGATCTTTCGGCGTACCCTTATCCTTTGACAGCTCGGTGTCAAGGGATTTTTTTGGAGGGAAAACGGGTCTGACCACCCAAAGCAGTGCTTTATCCTATGCGCCACTGCAGCGATGGATGGAAGGATTCTTAAGAAACGGTGCACGAGCCACTTAATTTAAAGATTGACGAACCAGCGGAAGCCTGACTATAATATTAATATAAGTGTTAAATGATTAACAAATATATTAACTTAAAGAGGAGCGTTAACTGAAATGGCAGAACGCATTGTACTGAACACTGACATCCGCAAAGGCACAATTAACCGCAACATCTACGGACATTTCGCTGAGCATCTGGGCCGCTGTATTTATGAAGGTATCTGGGTTGGCGAGGATTCACCGATTCCGAACACGAACGGTATCCGTAACGATGTGGTGGAAGCGCTTAAGGAAATGAAGATTCCCGTATTGCGCTGGCCGGGCGGCTGCTTCGCCGATGAATATCACTGGAAGGACGGCATTGGCCCAAGTGAAGAACGCAAGCGCATGATCAATACCCATTGGGGCGGTGCGGTTGAGAACAATCATTTTGGTACACATGAATTCATGCGGCTCTGCGCCATGCTGGAATGTGAGCCGTACATCAACGGCAATGTAGGGAGCGGAACGGTACAGGAGATGTCCGAGTGGGTTGAGTATCTGACCTTTAACGGTGTATCGCCGATGGCTGAGCTGCGCCAGAAGAATGGACAGGAAGAGGCCTGGAGTGTAGCTTACTTCGGCGTGGGCAATGAGAACTGGGGCTGCGGCGGCAATATGCGTCCTGAGTATTATGCTGACCTGTACCGCCAATATCAGACTTATGTGCGCAACTATGGGGATAACAAGATTCACCGGATCGCCTGCGGTGCGAACTCGGATGACTATAACTGGACCGAAGTACTGATGCGCGAAGCCACCCGCTTCATGGATTCGCTTACCCTGCATTACTACACCCTGCCGACTTCGGATTGGGCTAATAAAGGTGCGGCTACCGGCTATGGAACGGATGAATATTTCAACACATTGAAGAAGGCGCTGTTCATGGATGAGCTGGTTACCCGCCACAGTGTCATTATGGACAAATACGATCCGGACAAAAGAGTGGGCCTGATCGTTGATGAATGGGGCACCTGGTATGATGTGGAACCCGGTACGAACCCTGGATTCCTCTACCAGCAGAACACGATCCGTGATGCGCTGGTTGCCGGTCTGACCCTGAATATCTTCCACAAGCACAGCGACCGTGTACGGATGGCGAACATTGCCCAGACCGTAAACGTGCTGCAGGCTGTAATTCTGACCGAAGGCGAGAAAATGCTTCTGACTCCAACCTATCATGTATTTAATATGTATAAAGTACATCAGGATGCGGAGCTGCTGGATCTGACGATCGACAGCCCGGTTTACAGCTATGAGGGCGTGGAGATTCCTGAAGTATCTGCTTCAGCTTCCGTAACAGCAGAGGGCGTCATTCACGTCAGCCTGTGCAACCTGAATCACGCTGCACCGGCAGTATTGCCGCTGGAGCTGCGCGGACTGGCTGGACAGTCAGCAGCCGTAAGCGGCACTACACTTGCGGGGTCTTCCATCGATGCCCACAATACCTTCGAGCAGCCGGAAGCGGTAGTACCGCAGCCGTTCACCGCCTTCCAGCTTGAAGGCGACACGCTTACGGTTGAACTGCCGCCAATGTCGGTGACAGTACTGGCAATTACTCCGGGAGCTTAACGAGAAGGAGCACAGCATGACTACAACCTCAGCGTGCAAGGGATGCCGGGAAGATTACAAGGTGACGGAAGCGCAGATTGCCCGGATTCTCGCCTCCTCCATGTTCAATCCGGATAATACAGCCCCGGACGAAGTCTATGCCGAGCGGGTTGCCCTATGCGGAGCTTGTCCCAAGCTGCAGGATGGCGTAACCTGCATTGCCTGCGGCTGTATTATACCGGTTGTGGCCCGGCTGAAGGCACGCGGATGTCCGCTGCCGGGCGGCGGCCTGTGGCAGCCGGTGACTGATTAAACTGCAAAGCTGCCCTGCAATACACCCGTAACCACAACAGCGGCAGCGGGAGACCTGAGCTTAAGGTCTCCCAGCGGGAGACCTGAGCTTAAGGTCTCCCGCTGCCGCTGTTTGCTGTCCAGTCCTGGTCATTCCGTCCGGCTGGCACTTGCCGAAGCTTCAACAGCATCCGTATAAAAGAGCTCAAAGACCAGATCCTCGTTGTAGTTGCCAAACCCCTTGCCGAATAAGGTAAGGCCGCCGATATGCTCCGCATCCTCTTCCACTGAGACCTTGAACGTCCACTGCTTATCACGGATACCGACCTGCTCCAGCGTAACCTCTGACAGCTTCTGACCGTCCATGAACGTGCCCGCCGGAGTAATCCGCAGCTGCTTAAGCAGTCCATACTGGTTGGTGAGTGCAGGCCACCAGGCAGGAGTGTATTTGCCCGGGCTGTCCCCGTAGTCGCCGGGGCTGGTCCAGAAGCCGAGCCGCTGCCCGTTCAGTGTGAAGGTGATGTCGGAGGGCCAGTTATTATTGATGGACGGGGCTTCGGAGGCAATCTCCATCGTGATGACCAGCTCCTCAGGCTTCTGGCTGGACAGCAGGAAGTTCGGGATTTTATATTCCACGAATCCTTTGCCGAACCACAGGATGCCTGCATTCACCCGCTCCTGATCCCAGAAATACCGCGGATCGTCAAAGTTGCCGATTACCCGCTCGGTTGTAGATAATCCGCAGGTCGGTTCAATCTGGAAATCAGAGTAGTGGCCCACGGGAATTTCCTTACGGTAGCCTCTGCGCTGTGTTCTGGCTTGTCCGGGGAAAATAATCTCAGCACTCTCGGCGGCCAGTGTACAAATCTTCTGCAGTCCGCTGCGTCCGGGAGCCATGTGGCTGCGGATCAGCCCGGCAGCTTCCAGCTTGCGCACATGCATCGTCATAATGGCACTGCTGAGCTTCAGCGCCCCGGCCAGTTCCTTGACGTTCATCGGCTGTTCGGACAGGAGCCGCAGCATCTGCAGGCGCACAGCGCTGGATAACGCTTCGTACACGGGTAAAGATTGTTCGGTTAGATCAAGTTTCATGCGCTGCCTCCACGTTCAGGTTATATAGTTAATAATTATATTACTCAAATGATATTCTTACAAGCAAATGAACGCTGCCTTACAAGCAAATGAATACTGCGCCTCGCAGCCGCTCCAATTTTATCACAGACATGCAGAGCCTGTTCCGCTATGATGTAGGATGGATTAGCGATGTAACAAGGTGCTCTTGCCGGATCAGGCAAGGGATAACAGGGAATCGGGTGCAAGTCCCGAGCGGTCCCGCCACTGTAAGGAAGAGCTGAACTTCAAGATGTCACTTGGGGAGAACCCCGGGGAAGACGAAGGATAAAGCGCCCGTATTCCAAGCCAGGAGACCTACCTTGATTACGCACACCACGACTCTACGCGGATAGGAGCGGTGTACGGATAGGTTAATGAGATGAAGCGATGTGCCTGCAGGACCGGAGGGAATCTTGAAGATCAAGATCAGAGCCGGTTCAATGTTATGCAGACACAGCGTTGAGCGGCCCATGCGGAGCGACCGGGTGCAGAACCCCTTGTTGGCGCACGGCAGTGCTCTCTATCGAATCATACCTGCGTACATACACTCCCACCCTGAAGGGCGGGAGTTTTTTGGTTTGCTATATTTAAGAAACTTGGAGGCTGACAAATGAAGAAACGCGGATTTTGGAGTTTTGCGGCGCTGATTGCCGGATTTACAGTGTACTTTATGCTGAATGAACCGGGAACGGCCCAGGCTATGCACATTATGGAAGGGTTTCTGCCGGTAGGCTGGGCCGTGTTCTGGTGGGTGGCGTTCTTACCGTTCTTTGTGCTCGGGATTATCAGGCTTAGATCGATGACCAAGGAGAATCCGGAGCTGAAGCTGCTGCTCGGTCTGGCAGGGGCGTTCACGTTCGTTCTATCGGCGCTCAAAATGCCTTCCGTTACCGGAAGCAGCTCTCATCCTACGGGTACAGGGCTTGGTGCTGTAATGCTGGGGCCGCTGCCGATGGGCGTGATCGGCTCGATTGTGCTGTTGTTTCAGGCGCTGCTTCTGGCGCACGGGGGAATCACTACGCTGGGGGCGAATGCGTTCTCGATGGCGGTCGCGGGGCCTTTTGCCGGATATGCAGTCTATAAGCTGATGATGAAGCTGCCGGACCGCGAGAAGCTGGCCTTATTCTGTGCGGCGGCGGTTGCCGATCTGATGACTTATGTAGTGACTTCCTTTCAGCTTGCGGTGGCTTTTCCGGCTGCGGATGGCGGAGTCCTGGCCTCTTTTCTCAAATTCGGGGGGATCTTTGCCGTAACTCAGATTCCGCTGGCCATCAGCGAAGGGCTGCTGACCGTATTATTGTGGAACTGGCTGAAATCGTACAGTCCAAATGAAATGTCGCTCCTGAAACGCAAGGTCAAAGGGGGAAATGCATAATGAGCAATAAATGGAAAAATGGGTTGATGCTGCTGGCCGTTGTCCTGTTGTGTGTGCTGCCGTTACTGTTCGTGGAAGGGGAATTCGGCGGGGCCGATGATGCTGCCGAGGGTGTGATCACGGAGATTAACCCCGAATATGAACCCTGGTTCAAGCCGCTGACCGAGCTTCCGGGTGAGACGGAGAGTATGCTGTTCGCATTACAGGCGGCGATTGGCGCCGGGGTGATCGGATATTCACTGGGGCTGCTGAAAGGGAAACAAGGCCAGGCGAAGCAGAACAGCATCAGCAAGTGATCAGACGAATTGATGTCCTTTCTTATAATAATGCCTTGAGGCAGCTGTCTCCCATGTGGAAAAGCTCGTTCGCGGCACTGATGTTCCTGCTCTCCTATACAGTGCATCCGGTGCTGCAGCTTGTGATTACGCTGTGGATGATGTCCTGGTGCATCCTGCATGCCAAAATTCCCTATCGCGCCTATGGGCTGCTGTTTGGTACGGCGCTGCTGTTTTATTGCCTTAGTGTCCCGGCGCTGCTCGTGGAATTCGGCCACCCCGCTGCCGGGGAAGCTGGCGTATTCCGGATTTCGGGGCAGCCTCTTCCGGTGTATATCACAGCAGCTGGACTAGAGCGGGCCGCTGAATTGCTGGTTAGGGTCTCGGCCTGCACGAGCTGCTTCTTCTTCCTGATGTTCACCACACCGTTCAGTGAGCTGCTGCAAGTGCTCCGCAGGCTGCGTATGCCGCAGATTGTGCTGGAGCTGATGCTGATCATGTACCGCTTCCTGTTCCTGCTGAATGATGCAGCGCACGGGCTGATGCTGGCCCGGAGACTGCGCGGCGGCCGCAGAGGGTACAAGGCCAGGCTGCGGGAGACTGCGGCCATGGCCGCGGCCCTCTTCGGCAATACGATGCACCGTTATTACGGATTGTCGCAGGGGCTGCTGACCCGCGGGTTCACGGGGGAGATCATTCTGCCGCCGTATACCGCGCGGCCTGTGCCGCGGCGTTATGCGGTCCGGGCGTATGCCGGGATCGCTGTGCTGGCGCTGGCGCAGCTTTGGCTGTGGCTGAGGGGTTGAATTTAAGATTTTAGTGCAAGAAATCTGCTGGCTTTTTTGAAATCATGCCCAAAATACAACAATTTCCTCGGAATATCGGATGTATTCCATGATTGTTGTACAAAAGGCAGCATTTCTCTTCATTTAGTTGGCTTTGAGGGAAGATTGTTGTATTTCATACAACAATCCTCCCGAAGGCCGGTGTATCTAGGTATCAAAGCTGTAAAACATACAACATTTATCCGTTTCGATTTGCCAAATCACATTAGAGGAGTACGCCATGGACATGGAATATAGTCTGGCTTTTGACGGGGTGGTGTTTCATTACCCGGATACGAAGGAAGCCGCGCTGCGTGAACTAACCGTCTCCATTCCCAAAGGCCGCAAAACGGCGGTGCTCGGCCACAATGGTTCGGGCAAATCGACCCTGTTCCTGCATGCTGTCGGCATTCTGCGTCCGCAGCGTGGTACGGTTCAGCAGGGAGGCAGGACATTGTCCTATGCCAAAAAAGAGCTGGCTGCGCTGCGGAGCAGTGTGGGCCTTGTTTTTCAGGACCCGGAGCAGCAGCTCATATTGAGCACGCCTCTGGAGGATGTGTCCTTCGGGCTGCGGGGAACGGGGATGGACGAAGCCGCAATAGCTGAGCGCTGCCGCAGCGTTATGGAACTGCTGAACCTGACGGAGTTGAGTGACAAACCGGTTCACCAGCTTAGCCTGGGGCAGAAAAAACGCACCGCACTCGCCGGAGTAATGGCGATGGAGCCGGAGCTGATCCTGCTGGATGAGCCGACCTCGTATCTGGACCCGTTATCCGAGACACAGATGCTGCAGGGTCTTGATCTTATACATGAAAAAGGCACAACCGTAGTTATGGCTACGCATGATATGAACTTGGCGTACCGCTGGGCGGACTGGATTATCGTACTGGATCAGGGGAGGTGCCGGGCTGAGGGGACGCCGGAGGAGATTTTTGCCGGGGCGGAAGAATTGCAGGCCATCGGCCTCGGTCTGCCGCTGCTGGCCGACTTGTGGTACAGCCTGCCTGCACGGCACACCGCCGGCCAGCCAGCCCCCCGCACGGCGGGAGATTTCAAAGCTGTACTAAACAGGCTGCTGAATAGTTAATACAGGTATTCATGAACGGGGGAAGAAGGATGAAGAAACAAGGCAAGCTGCTGATTATCGGCTTCGGTCCCGGAGCGCTGGAGCATATTACCGACCGGGCGCTGGCTGCTCTCGAAGAGAGTGAGGCTGTAATCGGCTATAACAGTTATGTCGACCTGATCAAACCGCTGCTGCGGCATCAAGAGATTGTCGGCACCGGTATGACCGAAGAGGTCAGCCGGGCGCAGGAGGCCGTCCGCCGAGCCGAGGACGGCCAGACCATTGCCGTAATATCCAGCGGCGATGCCGGTGTATACGGCATGGCGGGTCTGGTCTACGAGGTGCTGATTGAACGGGGCTGGAACCGGGCTGACGGAGTAGAGGTCGAGGTGATCCCCGGAATATCGGCGATCCAGTCCTGTTCTTCCCTGCTGGGAGCGCCGATCATGCATGATTCCTGCACAATCAGCCTCAGCGATCATCTTACCCCGTGGGAGAGCATTGCCGCGCGTGTAGAAGCGGCGGGCGCTGCGGATTTCGTGATCGCCTTCTATAACCCTCGCAGCGGCAAGCGGACGCGCCAGATTGAAGAAGCACGCAATATCCTGCTGCGTTATCGTGATCCTTCCACGCCGGTCGGCATTGTCAAAAGCGCCTACCGTGACCGTCAGCAGACGATCGTCACTACGCTGCAGGAGATGCTGGAGCATGAGATCGGCATGCTCTCTACGGTTGTCGTCGGCAACTCGGCGACGGTGGTCTACGAGGGTCTAATGGTTACGCCGCGCGGATACGAGCGCAAGTACAATCTTGGCGCGCAGACGCAGGCGCTGAAACCGCATGAGCGGCTGCGCACTGCGGCCGAGCCTTGGTCGCTGGCTGCGGCGGAGAGTGTGGCTGCTGAGGCGGGACGGTCTGAAGGGGCAGCGGTGGAGAGTGTGGCTGCTGAGGCGGGACGGATAGATGGAGCAGTGACACCGGGTGCAGCTGCCGGTGAAACCGGACGGGTAGAGCGATTGGTGTCAGAGAGTATGGCTCCAACTGACGGGGGACGGACGGAGGAGGCTGCGGCGCTAAGCCTGGCAGCGTCTGCGCGTATGGAGCAGCTACGCCGTCCTGCCGTTCAGCTGGCGGAACACGCTGATGAAACCTTCGAGCTGGAGGTTTCTCCTGTCATCGGCAGCCGCAGATTCAGCGGTATCCAGATGAAGCTGCTGGCGGAGCTGGCAGGCGATGAGGGGCAGCTGATCTATACGAAGGACGGACATTTTCTGCTGCGCAGCCATCCGGGGGACCGTGCTGAGGTGGCGGCTAAGCTTACAGAGGCAGAACTGAGCGTTAGTATACCCGGTGATTATGTGAAAGTAAAAACCTGCGGGTTCTGTGAATTGCGGCGTAGCGGCGCTTTAAGCGCGGCGGTCCGCCTGCATACCCTGCTGCACGGACTTGCTGTACCCAAAGAGCTGCATATCAGCGTGGCGGGCTGCGGCATGGCCTGCAGCTCAGCTGTTCTGGATGATATCGGGCTGGTTCTTTCGCGGGGCAGCTATGAGCTCTATCTGGGCGGCAAGAAGTCGGGCCGGGGAGCACATGCCGGCACACTCGTCCGCGAAGGTATGAATGAAGATGAAGCCGTGGCTGCTGTAGCAGCGGCAGTGGAGCATTATACTGCGCAAGGCCGGGAGAAGGAGCGGTTTCATGCTTTTTATGAACGGATGGGCAGTATTGAAGAACAGGTGAACAGCACTGCAGGAAGTATAGATAATAATGACAGCATAGAGGGAGCACGCATGATGAGAACCGTATTACTGGTTGGACACGGTAGCCGGATTCAAGCGGGAAATGATGAGCTGCTGCAGTTCACCAGCCAGCTTGCCGTCCGCAAGCCGGAGCTTAAGTTTGAGACCTGCTTCATAGAGCTAGCCTCACCTTCAATCGCGGGCGGAATTGCCAAATGTGTGGAGGATGGCGCGACGCAAATTTATATTGTGCCGATTATATTGTTCGCGGCGGGCCATTCCAAGCTGGATATTCCGATGGCGATCGATGAAGCCAAGCTGAAGCATCCGGGGGTGGAGTTTGTATACGGGCGTCCGTTGGGTGTTCAGGAGCGGGCTGTCGATATTGTGTTGGACCGGATACGGGAAGCTGAATCGCTTTCTGCTTCTGTGAAACACAGTAATGAAGCTGAATCGCTTGCCGTTTCTATGGATCACAGTAATGAAGCCGGAGCTGCAGACTTGAGTTTGCAGGAAGCCCAAGCCCGTACAACATCCACAGCAGAGGATAAGGATACCATCGTGCTGCTTATGGGGCGCGGGGGCAGTGATCCGGATGCCAACAGTGATTTCTATAAGCTGGGCCGGCTGCTATGGGAAAGAACATCTTACCAAAGCGTTGAAAGCTGCTTCATTGCCATCACGAAGCCGTCGCTTCCGGATGGGCTTGAACGCTGCCTGGCACTGGGTGCGCGTAAGATTATAGTTGTGCCGTACCTGCTGTTCACCGGAGTACTGATGAAGCAATTCGCAGAAATGGTTTCTCATTTCGCCGCAGAGCATCCGGAAATTGAAGTGCAGCTCGGCCGCCAGCTCGGCACACATCCACTGCTAGTGGATATGCTGACAGAGCGCATTGAGGAGACAATGGAGGGGCAGTCTTTCAGCAATTGCGATAACTGTAAGTACCGTGATGAAGCGGCATTGCACCACCACCACCACCATCACCATGGTGAGGAGGAGCATGGACACGGGGAGCATGGGCATGAGCATCATGGGCATGAGCATCATGGGCACGAGCATCACGGGCACGGGCATCATGGGCATGAGCATCACGGGCACGAGCATCACGGGCATGAGCATCATGGGCATGAAGAACACGGTCATAGGAAACACGAGCATGGACACCACGATCATCAGGAACACGGTCACAGGGAACACGCGCACGGAGGCCACAGTCATGAGCACCATCGGCACGGGCATCATGGTCATGGGCATCATAGGCATGGGCATCACGGTCGCGGGGATCATGAACATGGGCATCAAGAGCGGCGGCATGATGTAACCGGAACAGCGGCTCCGGCAGACAACCGGGATCTGCGCCAGCCGCGATGATCTTCATGCTGTGCGGCACCAGCGATGCCCGGGAGCTGGCCCTGAACCTGTCGCGACAAGGCCTGCCGCTGCAGGCCTCTGTCGTAACGCCCAGTGCGGCTGAACGGCTGGAAGCCGCAGCAATCCGCACCCGGGTCGGCAGGCTGGATAAGCCGGCCATGATCTCGCTGCTGCAGGAGGGCGGCTATCGTGCAGTAGTGGACGGCAGCCATCCTTTTGCGCTGGAGGCACACGTCAATGCTATGGGCGCGGCTGCAGCGCTGGGCCTGCCCTATTTTCGCTACGAGCGGCAAAGTCTTATCTATGACAGCCACCCCCGGCTGATCGTTGTGCATTCCTATGAAGAGGCTGCACGCAAGGCCAGGGAACTTAAGGGTTCCATTATGTTGACAACGGGCGGCAAGACACTTGAGGTGTTTGCGGAGGCGCTGCTGGGAGATCCGGATATCCGGCTGACGGTCAGACTGCTGCCCTGCCTGGAGAATATGGAGAAATGTCTGTCCCTTGGCATTGAGCAGCGGAATATTATTGCGCTTCAGGGCCCTTTTAGCAGAGAGATGAATGAGGCACTTTACCGGCAATATGGCACACAGGTGATGATCACCAAAGAGAGCGGGGCGGAAGGCTCGGTGGATGAGAAGCTGCATGCCGCGCTGGATATGGGGCTTTACGTCATTTTAATTATGCGGCCGGAGCTGACCTTTGGAGAGAGCGGGAAGGTGTTTGACTCTTTTGACGAGATTACGGAGGCCGTGAGAACTGCGCTGCAAAAATGAACAAGGAGGGATAACTGTGGATTTTGGTACGGATTTCAAGCCGGTGACGGTACAGCCGCAGGAAATAGAAGGTCTGAGTTTTCAGATGATTACAGAAGAGATTGGTGAACATTCCTTTAGCAGGCTGGAGTACAAAATAGTGCAGCGGATCATTCATGCTTCTGCCGATTTTGAGCTGGGGCGCAGTCTTGTTTTTCACCCGCGGGCGATTGAGGCCGGGATCAGCGCCATTCTGCAGGGCAAGCCGATTATTGCCGATGTGCGGATGGTGGAGGCGGGCATTGCCAAGGAGCGGATTCAGCGGTACGGCGGGGAAGTCAGGGTTCATATTTCCGATCCGGATGTGATGGAAGAAGCGAAGGCGCTCGGGACTACGCGGGCCATTATTGCTACGCGCAAAGCTTGTGCACAGGCTCCGGGAGGGATCTATGTGATCGGCAACGCGCCGACTGCCCTGCTGGAACTGATTCGTCTGGTAAAAGAAGGCGCAGCGCAGCCGGGTCTTGTCATCGGCATGCCGGTCGGATTCGTCTCGGCAGCGGAATCCAAGGATGAGCTGCGTAAGCTCGACATTCCTTACATCACGAATATCGGCCGCAAAGGCGGAAGCACGATCGTGGTTGCTGCGGTCAATGCATTGAGTCTGCTGGCGGACCGCCGGGCTGCGGGTGAATTGAATTAGGTCTGCACCAGGTGTAAGCGGGAACTGTGTTAGCGCTGGGCCAAAACTCAAAACTCTATAGGAGCGGGTTTTGAACAGGATATGAACAAGTTCTAATCCATATGCCTAGGCTTATGAGGTATGCTTAACTGCACTTTGTACAACTAAAACGTCTGATTTACAACCAATTATCCGTTTAGCTGTATTTCGTACAATTAAACTACCATTAATTGCTTGTTCTCACCCATTGGGGCAGATTTAGTTGTACAGAGTACAGTTATAAGATGCTAGCCTACCTTTTCGCTGATTTTAATTGCACAGTATACAACTATTATGGAATTTTCACTTGGAACTGAATACATCAATCGCTGCATTGTTGATTGAACTCACTTATTTAATTGTTAGCGTGTCTAAATATATCTACGATACTCCAAATAGGTTGCATATATCATCACAAAGAGGGATTGCCATGAGCGAGGAAACAGCAGACAACCGGGCAGATCAGAATAGGAGGAAACGGAGGTGAAGCATGATAATGAGTCCGCGGCAGAGTACACTGCAAAGCGGGTGTCTGAGAAGAATGCAGAGTACGCAGCGAATCTCGAGCATGAGCATGATGCAGAGTATGCAAAGTATGCAGCAAAACGAGAATCTGAGCATGTTGTTGAGTCCGCAGAGCTGGCAGGAAAAGACACAGCTGCGGAGTCCGGCGGTGATTCAGGAGCTGCCAACCCAAGCGGTTTAACATCGTCACCTTCAGATGCTCCTGCCTCCTCAACCCCTGCTGCCCCTCTGCGCAGGGGTTACACCACAGGTGCTTGTGCCGCCGCCGCAGCCAAAGGTGCGGCATTGCTGCTGATTACAGGCGACAGGCTTCCCGCTGTGGATATTGATCTCCCGGCGGGCTTCCGGCACTCCTTTGAACTTACGGGGTGGCAGCGCGAAGGTACGGACTCGGCAATCTGCGCCACGGTTAAGGATGCCGGAGATGATCCGGATGCCACGCATCAGGCCTGGATCGAAGCAGCGGTGAGCTGGCTGGATCACCCCGGTGTGGAGATCGACGGCGGCCGTGGCGTCGGCCGGGTGACGAAGCCTGGGCTGCCGGTGCCCGTCGGAGCAGCGGCGATTAATCCGGTGCCGCGGCGGATGATACTGGAGGCGGTGTCCGGGGTGCTGGAGGAGCATGGCGCGGCGCGGGGGCTGCGGGTGGTCATCAGCGTGCCGGAAGGCGAAGCGATTGCCCTAAGAACGCTGAATCCGCGGCTCGGCATCATCGGCGGCATTTCTATCCTCGGCACGCGGGGCGTGGTTACCCCGTTCTCCACCGAAGCCTACAAGGCGAGTGTGGTCCAGGCGATTTCGGTTGCGGCCGCGACGGGGAACGGGCAGATTATTCTGACCACCGGCGGCAGCAGTGAGAAATATGCGATGGCGATGTTCGCAGGGCTTCCGGAGGAAGCTTTTATCCAGATGGGGGAGTATGTAGGCTTCTCGCTGGAGCATGCCAAGGCCTACGGAATCGGGAAGGTTACCTTTGTGGGCATGGCTGGTAAGTTCTCCAAAGTCGCTCAAGGCGCTATGCTGATCCACTCGAAGAATGCACCTGTTGACTTCGGATTTCTGGCAGCTGTGGCGGCGGAGGCCGGGGCAGATAAGAAGCAGGTGCAGGAGATTGCTGCCGCCAATACAGCCTCGCAGGTGGTGGATATGATGACCGAGGCGGGGAATTCCGCTTTTTTTGAGAGCCTGTGCCGGCATGCCTGTGAACAAAGTCTGAAGCATATGAACGGGGGCATGGTTGTGGAAATGGTACTGATGACGATGAAGGGCCGAGTGCTGGGAAGGGCGGAAATCTGTGGGTAACCTGATCTATGTTATCGGTATCGGTGAGGATGGCGCCGGCGGCCTGACACCGGATAGCTTAAGCAAAGTGAATAATAGTGAGGTACTGCTCGGCGGAGAACGGCAATTAAATTTTTTTGGCGGATATACCGGTGAGAAAATCGTTCTGCAAGGCGGGCTGAAGCCTTTTACAGATAAGCTGGAGGGCATGTGGAGAGAGCGGCGGACTGTGGTTCTGGCCTCGGGGGACCCGCTCTTTTTTGGCATCGCGGGGTATCTTGTCCGCAAGTTCGGGCCGGAGCATGTTGAGGTTATTCCGCACTATAGCAGTGTGCAGCTCGCGTTTGCCCGGCTGGGGGACAGCTGGCAGGATGCCGAGCTGATCAGTCTGCACGGGCGCCCCATCCAGGGACTGGCCCAGCGCATAGACGGCAAGCACAAGGTGGCTCTGCTAACGGACGAGAGTAATACGCCTGCGGTGATTGCCGCTTATTTGCGTGAGTTCGGGATGATGGAATATGAAGCGTTCGTGTGTGAGCGGCTGGGCGGGGCGGAGGAAGTCTGCCGCTTCTGGACGCTGGATGAAATGGAGAATAGTGAATTTGCGGCGCTGAATGTAGTTATCCTGCGCAGAAGGCCGGGAACCGGCTCATCATTGCGGCGCGGCTTTGCTTATCCGGATGAGCAGTTCCAGCAGCGGAAGCCGGAGAAAGGCCTCATTACGAAACGTGAGGTCCGGGCTCTGGTTCTGTCGGAGCTGAATCTCTCCGAGGATGCGGTGGTGTGGGATATCGGCTCCGGCTCCGGTGCGGTTGCGGCGGAATGTGCGCGGATTGCCCGGCTCGGCAAGGTCTATGCCCTGGAAAAAGGAGCGGAGAATCTGCCGAACATGGAAGCGAACCGCCGGAAGTTCCGCGCCGATTTCCAGATCATACATCAGAAAGCGCCGCAGGGGCTGGAGAGTCTGCCGGATCCGGATGGAGTGTTCATCGGCGGCAGCGGCGGGGAGTTGGCGGATATTATCGCGCTCTGCGCCGCGAGACTCCGGCCGGAAGGGCGGATTGTCGTTGGAGCGATCACCATTGAAACGCTATATGGAAGCATGGAGGCGTTGAAGCAAGCAGGCCTGGATTGCGGGGTAACTCTGCTTCAGGCATCACGCGGTAAGCCGATTCTCGGCATGACCCGGTTCGAAGGCATGAATCCGGTCTATGTGGTTAGTGGGCGGAAGAGCTGAGGCTGATCAGATCAGATATTGAGATATAAGGAAACAAGAAGCGATCAGAAACAAAGGAGGAACATGCGATGAAGACCCATGTAACGGAGGCGAGTCAGCAGGCAGTGCAGGCTGTGGACGGGCAGGAAGCATCTGAGGGAGAAGGAATTGCCGCTGAAACGCAGCTGGCAGAAGCGGCGATGCAGGCCGCAAGTGCGCTCTATGATGCTATGGATGAGAAAGAGCTGAAGCTGGAGGAAAGACTGACTCCCCGGGCGATCGGGACGTTGTACGGTGTCGGTGTCGGCCCCGGTGATCCGGAGCTGATTACGCTCAAGGCCTGCCGGCTGCTGCGGGAATGTCCGGTGATTGCCTACCCGGCAACCAAAAAAGGCGGCAAATCCTACGCCCACGAAATCATCGAGATGCATGTGAAGCCGGATGAGAAAATCATGCTCGGACTGATCTTCCCGATGACGAAAGATCCGGTGCTGCTGGCCGGCGGCTGGAACCGCACTGTGGAGCTGTGCTGGAGTGAGCTGAAGCAGGGCCGGGATGTGGCTTTTGTGACGGAAGGTGACCCTAATCTCTTCAGCACCTTTATTCACCTGGCCCGGTTAATGCAGGAGCTGCATCCCGGTGTGCCGATCGTCTCCATTCCGGGAATTTCCTCGGTGCTGGGCGCGGCTGCTGCCCTGGAGCAGCCCTTGGCGGACGGAGATCAGCGGGTGGGAATCATCCCGGCGACAGATGACCGCGAGGCACTGAAGGAAGCGCTGCTGCATCACGAGACGGTGGTATTCCTCAAGGTGGCCAAGGTGCTGGATCTGGTGCTGGATGTGCTGGATGAACTGGGGCTGTCCGGCAAAGCATCCGTCGTTACCAAGGTAACCTCGCCTTATGAAACGGTATGGCGCGATGCGCGGGATCTGCGGGGCAAGGAGCTGGAGTACTTAAGTCTGATGGTGGTGAGCAAATGACAGATATCGTGCTTGAACCTAAAGTATATATTGTAGGTGCCGGCCCCGGCGATCCGGAGCTGATTACGGTAAAAGGCAGCCGGATTCTGCGCTCAGCGGACGTGGTGCTCTATGCCGACTCTCTGGTCAGTGAGGAGCTGATCCACAGTGCGAAGCCCGGTGCAGAGGTACTGCGAAGCTCGGGGCTGGATCTGGAGCAGCAGGTGGAGCTGATGGCGGCAGCAGTCCAGGCCGGTAAAAGCGTAGCCCGCGTCCACACGGGCGACCCGTCCATGTACGGCGCGATTCTGGAGCAGATGTCGCTGCTGAAGCTATGCGGCGTCCGCTATGAAATCGTGCCGGGTGTAAGCTCGGTCTTTGCTTCTGCTGCGGCGCTTGGTGCAGAGCTGACCGTGCCTGATCTGACGCAGACGGTAATTCTGACCCGTGCGGAAGGACGCACACCGGTGCCGGAGCGCGAACAGCTGCGTAAGCTGGCCGAGCATCACTGTACAGTGGCGCTGTTTCTTAGTGCCTCCCTGGCCGGGCATGTGACCGGGGAATTCCTGGCTGCCGGCTGGAGTCCGGATACACCGGTAGCTGTAGTGAAGCGGGCCACCTGGCCGGATCAGCAGATTCTGCGGACAACGGTGCAGAATTTGGAGCCGGATCTGCGAGATGCGGGTATCACCATGCATGCCATGATCCTGGCCGGCTGGGCGCTGGACCCCGGGCTGACGGACCGCGATCAGCACCGTTCCAAGCTCTATGACAAGGCATTTACCCATGGCTGCCGGGAAGGAATTGGCTCTGGTGAGTAAGCGGCGGTATGCAGCGGTCGCGATCACGCGAAACGGCATCGGGCTGGCGCTGAAGCTGGGAGCGGGGCTCGGGGAGACGGAAATCTTTTGTTATGCCAAGTATAGCGGCGGGCTGGAGATGCGGGCTGGGGAGATTTCGCTTTTTGAGGGGCCGGTAAAAGATTTACTCCCCCGGCTCTTCCGGGATTACGAGGGGGTCATTCTGTTCTTCTCGCTGGGCGCCGCGGTCCGGCTGATTGCTCCGCTGCTGCAGGACAAAAGAACCGATCCTGCCGTCATCGTCATTGATGAGCGCGGGGAGCATGTTATCAGCATGCTGTCCGGCCACCTCGGGGGGGCCAACAGACTGACGCTGCAGATCGCCGGGCTGCTCGGCAGTCATCCGGTAATTACAACGGCTTCCGATGTGCAGGGCACCTTCGCTGTGGATCTGCTTGGCCGGGAATACGGCTGGCGCGCGGACAGCTTTACCAGTATGAAAAGTGTCAGTGCTGCGCTCGTCAACGGGGAAGCGGTAGCTTTTGTCCAGGAGAGCGGAGAGCCGGGCTGGCTGCCGCCGGGGGCAGTGCTGCCGGAGCATGTACACGTATTTGCCAGCAGGGATGAGCTGCGAAGCAGCGGCTTCCGCTTCAGCGCAGCGATCGTAGTGAGTGACCGGCTGCCGGATCAAGATGAGCCGGAGGATGCCGTGCTTGCTGAATACGCTGTAGTCTATCGTCCGCGCAGTCTGGTGCTCGGTTTGGGCTGTAACCGCGGGACCTCTGCGGAGGAGCTTGAAGCAGTAGTGCTGCATACTCTGGCAGAGCACAGGCTATCGCTCTACAGTGTGCGGAATGTGGCAACTGCCGGGATTAAGGGTGATGAGGCCGGACTGCTGGCTCTTTGTGCCAAATACGGCTGGGAGCTGGCGTTGTATTCACCGGAACAGCTGAACACAGTCATGCTGGACAATCCTTCGGAGGTAGTGTTCAGAGCAACCGGAGCGTACGGGGTCTGTGAGCCTGCCGCACTGTTGTCTTCAGGTGCGCAGGCGCTCCTGCAGCGCAAACTTAAAAGCGGAAATGTGACAATCGCCGTAGCGCGGGTTGTCTATGCCGGTTAGAGCGGGGGAGAAGCGGTGAGAGAGACATGGAATGAAATGAAGGACCGGGAGCCGTTATTGCAGACACGCCCGCGCTTTGTAGTAGCAGGCACGGGCAGCGGCTCCGGCAAAACAACGGTCACGCTCGGACTGATGCGGGCGTTTGCCCGGCGCGGCCTGAAGGTTCAGGGCTTCAAATGCGGGCCTGATTATATCGATCCTGCGTATCATACTGCAGTCACTGGCCGTTCTTCCCGCAACCTGGACTCCTGGATGACTTCAAGCAGCTATCTGCAGGAATATTTCCTGCGCGTATCGGAGGATGTGGATCTGTCAGTCATCGAGGGTGTGATGGGGCTGTATGACGGCAAAGAGGACACAGCACTCACCGGATCAACGGCAGAAATCGCCATCCTGACGGACAGTCCGGTGCTGCTTGTAGTCGATGTCCGCAGCATGGGACGCAGTGCTGCGGCCATTGTGCTCGGCTTTCAGCAGCTGGAGCCGGAGCTGCAGATTGCTGCGGTCATAGTGAACCGCTGCGGCAGTGAGGGCCATTACCGGATGGTCCGGGCAGCGATTGAAGCGGCCTGCGGCATTCCGGTCATCGGCTGGCTGCCGCGCGACGGTGGTCTCGATATCCCGGAGCGCCATCTGGGCCTGCTTCCCGCTGTGGAGCGCGGAGAGCTGGAGCCTTTGTTCGAGCATGCCGCCGATCTGCTGGCGGAAGGCACCGATCTGGAGCGGCTGCTGGAGCTTGCCGCTGCTGCGCCTGCATTGCAGTATCCGCCGGAACCGGATGCGGTGCTGCAGGCGCAAGGGCCCTCGCAGGGCTGCCCGGGTATACTGGAGCCAGGAATGCCGGGGTTTACGGCGACTGAGACTCCGGGTTTGGGCAGCCCGCCGGCAATGGAGCCTGCATCACAGGAGCAGCCTGTGGCAGCGGGGCCACCCTTGTCTTCACCAGCAGCACGGATAATGCCGGCGGATACGAACAGGCCGGCACACCGTCTTGTCCAGCCGGTTATTGCCATAGCCCGGGATGCGGCATTCAATTTCTATTATGCCGACAATCTGGAGCTGCTCGAGCGCGCAGGTGCGAGGCTGGCCGCTTTCAGTCCGCTTAGCGGGGAAGGAATCCCGCCGGAGGCCGACGGAATCTATATCGGCGGCGGGTTTCCGGAGGAATTCGCAGCTGTGATTGCAGCGAATTCGCTCTTCCTGGACGGCGTAAGAGCTGCAGCTGCAGACGGAATGCCGCTGTATGCAGAATGCGGCGGCTACATGGTGCTGGCCCGCAGCCTGACCGACCGCTCTGGCGCCGTGCATGAGATGGCCGGGATCATTCCGGCGCACACCGTAATGCAGGAACGCCGCGCCGCTCTCGGGTACCGTGAGGTGACAGCACTTCACGATTGCCTGCTGCTGAAGCAGGGCGGGCGACTGCGCGGCCATGAATTCCATTATTCCGGCATGAGCTACATGCCCGGCGAAGCCCGGACTTATGCCTATGAGAGCAAAGGCAGAGGAGGCAGTCAGCCGGAAGGTTATATCAGTGGCAACATTATGGCTGCGTATACGCATATTCATTTGGCCTCCCATTTCCCGGCCGCAGGACGTCTGGTGGAGGCTTGCCGTACTTATCGGGAACAGAAGAAGCAAGCGAAGCAGCGGCTCTAATTGTTCCAGACCGGAGGCGAAGGCAGAAAATGGCCTCCGTATAAATTCTGCACGAAATCCTGCACGAAATACAACATTTCCTTCAAGATAATGAGGATAATCGGACATTGTTGTATGAAAGGCAGGATTTCTCCACCATCAGGTCGGTTAGTGGAATGAATTCTTGTATTTTCTGCAACAATCTTCATGAATACCCTAATATCAGTGAGCCCAAGTTGTAATACTTACAACATTTGAGCCTGTCCATACTGAGGGAGCTTAACAATCACTTCGCTGCCGGGTAGAGACTCTAGAATCATAGCTTAACCCTCGGCCGGATTGCCTAATATATAGGTCTATACAAAGGGTCTATACAAGTGGTCTATACCAAGTGAACTTAAGTCTCTTACTTTCCGGATGAACGAACTGGATGGCCTAAATTTTTGGTCCGCAGGGATTTCGGCCATCGGTTAGACAGCCTTCTAAAGTCCTTATCTTGTATATTCAGGGCTGTTTGCCTGCTAATCATTATCATTCGGGTAATTCTGACTGGTTTTTCACTCCCCGCTGGAGAGTGGCAATTCCAGAATATTTTTTAGCCGTACCACTTATGTCAACCGCTTGTCATACATCTGTAAGCCTCGTATAATAGGATCAAGAGAGCGCTTTATTACCCTGCTGGCAGGTTACCGGCTTTTTTTATCAGGGAATAGATTGGATTATATGCTGCTGAATTTCAAAGTCTGGAAGCAATCACTTAATGATGGTTATGGAGAAGGGAGAACGCTGCAGTGAAATTGTTGGGAGCGATTGAAGCAGGAGGAACAAAGTTTGTATGCGGAATCGGGAATGAGGACGGGACGATTATCGACCGGGTGAGCTTTCCGACCACAACCCCTCAAGAAACGATGGGGCTGGTACTAGATTACTTCTCCGGTAAAGATGTGGAGTCCATTGGCATCGGTTCATTCGGACCGATTGACCCGGTGATCGGCAGCCCTACTTACGGATATATTACAACCACACCGAAACCCCACTGGGGTGGATATAATCTGGTAGGAGCCGTGGCGGAGCAGCTTGATGTTCCGGTCGGTTTCGATACAGATGTGAACGGAGCCGCCTTGGGCGAGTACACTTGGGGTGCCGCCCAAGGGCTGGATAGCTGCCTCTATATCACAGTAGGCACCGGCATCGGCGCCGGTGCAGTGGTCGGCGGGAAGCTGATCCATGGGCTGTCCCACCCTGAAATGGGACATATTCTGGTCCGCCGCCATCCGGAGGATCACTATGAAGGCTTCTGCCCTTATCATGGCGATTGCCTGGAAGGCCTGGCGGCAGGTCCGGCTATCGGCAAGCGCTGGGGCAAGCCTGCGGGCGAGCTGCCATCGGATCATCCGGCCTGGGCGATGGAGGCCCACTATCTGGCCCACGCCCTGATGAACTATGTGCTGATCCTATCGCCGCAGAGAATCGTGATGGGCGGTGGCGTGATGAAGCAGAGCCAGCTCTTCCCGCTGATCCATACCAAGCTGCAGGAATTGCTTGGCGGATATGTGCAGCATCCGGCGCTCAATGAAGCGGTCGGCAGTTATATCGTCCCTCCTCTGCTCGGGGATAATGCGGGACTCTCCGGTGCGCTTGGCCTTGCGAAGCTGGCGCTTGACGGACAGTAGAATATCCTATAAAAAGGCATTGACTGTTTCGCAATATGTGGTATCCTAGGTTTTAACAGTATAGCATTTAAGAGGAAGCACCTCTTTCACGGATTTTCGTGGGAGAGGTGCTTTTTTTTGTGCAAAGATAAGAATTTATAGGCTCCGCGCAATAAATGTTCCTTATCTTTCCCGCTGAAACGGTATCGGCGGGGGCAGGTAATCCGGTCCGCACAAAGCTCATGCATACTGTAAGACGATGAAGGTAGGGATTCATATGCAGATCGTATTTATGAACCGTTTGTCCAGAATGTCAGGTGTGGATCAGGAGGTATTTGCCCAGTTGTGGATTGGAGAGGAGGAGGGGGTGTGGCGCCTGGGCTGGCGCGACTTCTCAGGAGAACAGGAAATGGGTGACAGCTTATGGTATGAAGGCGGTTCATGGAATGAAATGCTGTGTGTGTACCGGCATGAGCTTGCAATGAAGATGGGAGACGGTTACCGCCCCCTGATTGATGGTGTATTTCATGAAGATGAGCATCTTAACAGCAGAGGTCAGGAGCAGCTTAAGCTGCAGTATTACAGTGAGCAGTACGCCAATGAAACGGTATATGAGGAGCTGTGCTCCTGGCGCAGGGGGAAGGCTTCCAGCGAACGCAAGGCACCTTACATCCTGGCCAGCAACCGTCTGCTGCGGATGATCAGTGCATTTCTGCCCCATACGGCGGAAGAGCTGCTGCAGATTCCCGGCGTAGGTGAAGGTAAAGCCTCGCAATATGGCGCCGACTGGCTCAGTATTACCTCCGGTGTGCAGCGTGAGCATCAATATCCGCTGGGCTGGGTAAGTGATTCGATCGACGAAGAGAGCTTTGTTTCCTGGCTGTACAAACAGAAGGAGTTGAAATACAAGAAGCAGCTGGAGCGGCTGAGACTGCGGCGTGTACTGCTTCAGGGGATTGAAGAAGGGCAGGGAATGGAGCAGCTCAAGGGGCTCAGCGGGGTCTCCCGCCGTGAAGTTCTTGAAGCTGTGGAGGAACTGGAGAAGGACGGTTATTCCGTCGAGAAGCTCATTGCACTTGAGCTCAGTGAAGTTACTCCCCAGGAACAGAACAATATATGGACAGCCTATGAGCTGATCGGTGATACCTTCCTGAAGCCCGTCCTCTATAAGGCCTATGGCGAGGATTTCTCCCCCGCAGAAGGCCTCGATATGTACTATGAGCGCCTGCGGCTGATCCGTATCCGCTTCCGCCGGGAGCAGCCGGCCGGTCTGGGGCTGGCGACGAACCTGTAGAAAGTAGCCTACTTCCCGGAGCTTACCCTGTATCGCGCTTCCCCCCTTCCCGTGAGGAAGCGCGCTGCAGGGTTTTATCTGCGGCCGGCAGTGTCTGCAAATTATTAGGAGAAAGGGGCGATTAGCGGTACTATACCTGTATGCAGTTAAAAAGGAGTGGGACATATGATAGTAACGTTGACGGTTAATCCTAGCGTCGATGCCAGTACGGGTATAAGTAAGGTTGTTCCCGATCATAAGCTGCGCTGCCGTGAAGCCTCGTACAAACCGGGGGGCGGCGGTGTGAATGTGTCACGGGCGATTCACAGACTGGGCGGGGATTCCCTTGCACTCTATGCCTCAGGCGGACTTCATGGTCAGCTGCTGCACCATATGCTGGAACAGGAGGGCGTAAGGCATCAGGAGATTCCGATCAGCGGGCAGACCCGGGAGAATCTGATTGTCGTGGAGGAATCCACCGGCCAGCAGTTCCGGTTCGACATGCCGGGCCCGCGGTTCATCGAAGGCGACTGGAAGGAGTGCCTTGAGCAATTAACGGCGCTGCCGGATAAACCTGCTTATCTTGTAGCCAGCGGCAGTCTGCCCCCGGGCTGTCCCGCTGATTTCTATGCGCGTGTCATTGAAGCTGCGAAGCCCTGGAAGGCCAGGGTTATCATCGATACTTCCGGCGAAGCACTGCAGCTTGCGGCTGACGCCGGCGTATATCTGCTGAAGCCGAACGCACGTGAGCTTGAAGAATTGGTAGGGCATACGATAACCGGTGATGAGGAAGTGAAGGCAGCCGCACTTCAGCTGATTGAAGAAGGCCGGACGGAAGTAGTAGTAGTCTCACTGGGCGGGGACGGTGCACTGCTGATTACCAGAGAAGGCAGCGAGCATCTGCACGCACCTGAAGTTCCTGTACTCAGTGTAGTAGGCGCTGGCGACAGTCTGGTTGCGGGGCTCGTGTACAGTCTGGAACGGGGCTGGCCGCTGCGCAGAGCCGTTCAGTTCGGCATCGCCTCCGGAGCTGCAGCTGTCATGAATCCGGAGCGTCAGCTCTGCAAGCGCGAGGATACGGAGCGGTTGTTTGCCGGCATGGATACCGGCGCAGCCGGACACATGTAGTTTTGTGGCCGCCATATACCAAAAAGACGAAGGCTTCCCTATACCCAGAGGTATCCGGTGCCTTCGTCCTGCGTATTCGTCCGTTTAGTTTCATAGCCAATCCTTCTTGCGGAAGATCACCAGCATTCCGCAGCCGAGCGTCACCATGACGGCGATGACTCCATAATAGCCATACTGGGAATGGGTCTCGGGAATATTGTCAAAGTTCATACCGTAGATTCCGGTAATAACGGTCAGCGGCATGAATATTGTAGTAATTGCCGTAAATACTCTCATGATTTCATTGGCGCGGTTAGCAATACTGGACTGATAAGCTTCACGTAAGTTGCCCATGAGATCGCGGTACGTTTCAAAGGTTTCAGAGATCTTGACCGCATTTTCATAAATATCGCTGAAATACTTCTGCAGCTGATCGTCGATCAGGCGGAGGTCTTTTTTGTTGAGCGTGTTGATAACTTCCTTCTGCGGGCCCAGCATCTTCTTCAGCCAGAGAATTTCACTGCGCAGACCGATGATCTCGCTGAGATGCGATTTCTTGGTGTGCATGAGGATATCCTCCTCCAGCTTCTCAATCCGCGCTTCAATCCGGTCACCGACCGAGAAGAAGTTGTCGACCACAAGGTCGATTAACAGGTACAGGAAGCGGTCCGGCTCACTGACCTCCTGCTCCCACAGAATGGGCTTCAGGACGCGCAGCTCATGGATCTTCTGCTTCGTAACGGTGATGATGAAATGTCTGCCCAGGAATACGTTGAGCGCGCGGAGGAAGATTTCCTCGTCATCAAACCGGATGCTGTTGACTACGATAAAATAATGGCTCTCATAGATCTCCAGCTTCGGGCGCTGATCCTCTTCACTGAGACAGTCCTCGACAGCCAGATCATGCAGATTGTACAAAGGCTGAAGCTCAACGAGATCCTGGGCATCTGCATCAATCCAGTAGAAACCCTCAGCGGGTGCGGTAAGTGTATCCTCAATATTGTCAATAGTCGTAAAAACCCCTGCGTTCACCAGCCGGATTTTCATCTGATTCACTCCTTCTGTCCCTGGTCTTCTCCAGGGATATGCTAATTAAAGCACAGAGAAAAAATCAGCTTGGCCGGTGGTACAATCATGGATGAAGGCCAAAAGACGGTCCGAGAGCATGAAGAAGAACTGCCCCCGCCGCCGGCAAGCTGATGTTAATCCTGTGTGGTTGTTCTTTCTGCACGCTTATTCGCGAGCCCGGGTCGCCTTCCATTCTTCTCTCACCTCTTCTTTTCGCCGTTTATGGTTGAAACACTTGTCTAGTATAACGCCGGGGTATGGCTCTTTCAAGAGAAATTCTTTTCATTCTCCAGGCCCCTTAAGCATTGTATGGACTTGACGAAAAGGAGGTTCATGATTTAAAGTGAATTTTAAGAAAAGTATCCGCGGATGCTTTGGAATAACCCCAACTGAATACAGCTAAATCTTATCAAGAGCAGGTGGAGGGACTAGCCCGATGAAACCCGGCAACCGGCGTGTGAACGCACGGTGCTAATTCTTGCGGAAGCTTTGCAGGACGTTATTCGTCCGGCGGAAGTTCTCTGGCAGATGAGAGAGGCGCATATGACTGCAGATATATGACCTTTCTCGCCCGAGAAAGGTCTTTTTTCGTTGTTTTACATCAGATTTAACCGCCAAGCGGAACCTAATTTCAGTTAAGGAGTGGAAACAGCAATGCCTATTAAAATTCCCGACAGTCTTCCGGCCAAAGAAGTATTATCCGGTGAGAATATTTTTGTAATGGATGAAAGCCATGCCTTTCATCAGGATATCCGTCCTTTGCGGATCGCCATCCTGAATCTGATGCCGACCAAAGAAACCACGGAAACGCAGCTGCTGCGCCTTATCGGGAACTCACCGCTTCAGGTGGACGTTGTTCTGCTGCATCCCAGCTCCCATACCTCGAAGAATACTTCGGCAGAGCACTTAAAGAGCTTTTACAAAACCTTTGATGAAATCAGTGACCGCCGCTTTGACGGCTTGATCATCACCGGTGCTCCGGTGGAACAAATGGAGTTCGAGGATGTCAACTACTGGGAAGAGCTGAAAGTGATTTTTGAGTGGAGCAAGCAGAACGTAACCTCGACCATGCATATCTGTTGGGCTGCGCAGGCAGGACTGTACCACCACTTCGGCGTGCGTAAGGTGAGTCTGCCGGATAAATGCTTTGGAGTGTTTCCGCATACGCTGAGCCATAATAATGTGAAACTGCTGCGGGGCTTCGACGAAGTATTCCATGTGCCGCATTCCCGTCACACCGACGTCTCCCGTGAAGATATAGAGAATAATCCGGATCTGCAGATTCTGGCGGAATCAGAGGAGGCCGGCGTGTACCTGGTTTCTACGCATGACGGCAAGCAGATTTTTGTAACCGGACATTCAGAATATGATCCGTTCTCCCTGAAATGGGAGTATGACCGCGATATCGCCAAGGGCATGGATATAGAGATTCCGAAGCACTATTATCCAAAAGATGATCCCACCCGTACACCGCCGGCCGTCTGGCGCGCCCATGCCAACTTATTATTCGCTAATTGGCTCAATTACTATGTATACCAGGAGACACCCTACGATATCGGAGCGTTTATTTAAAAGTTGTATTTGTATATAGAAGCAATGGTTATACGTACAACACATAGCCTATGCTTCCGAAGCCAGTTTGTACGAAGAAATTCAGGGAAGCAAATGCTATAACAAACTTTTAGGAGGCAATGAAAATGGACGAGAAACTGAAAATTGAGAGCAGACTGGCACAGATTGGTTCGATGGAGGACCCCGCGACAGGGGCGATTAATTATCCGGTGTACAGCGCGACGGCATTCCGTCACCCGAGACTCGGACAGAGCACGGGCTTTGATTATATCCGCACCAAAAATCCTACCCGCTCTGTGCTCGAAGATGCGGCAGCGGTACTGGAATCCGGCGATGCCGGCTTCGCCTGCGCCTCGGGTATGGCCGCACTGACTACTGTGTTTGCTTTATTTGGACAAGGTGATCATCTCGTTGTCTCGCTCGACCTGTACGGCGGAACCTATCGTCTGCTGGAACGGATTCTGTCCAAATACGGCATCAGCGCCTCCTATGTGGATACGAATGATCTGGATGCTCTGGAAGCTGCGCGCCAGCCGGGCACCAAAGGTGTATTCATTGAGACACCAACCAATCCGCTGATGATGATTACGGATATCGAAGCGGTATGTACATGGGCCCGCCACCACGGGCTGCTTACGATTGTCGACAATACGCTGCTGACCCCGTTCTTCCAGCGCCCTATTGAGCTTGGAGCAGATATCATCGTTCACAGTGCGACCAAATATCTGGGCGGACATAACGATGTCCTTGCCGGACTTATTGTAACCAAAGGCGCTGAATTGTCCGCAGAAATGGCGATTCTGCATAATTCACTGGGCGCTGTCCTTGCACCAAACGACAGCTACCAGCTGATGAAGGGGATGAAGACACTTGCCCTGCGCATGGAGCGGCATGAGAGCAACGCGCTGGCCATTGCCCGGTATCTGCTGGAGCATCCGGCCATTGCCGAAGTCTTCCATCCGGGTCTGCCGGATCATCTGGGATACGAAATCCAGAAGCGCCAGTCCTCCGGCAACACCGGGATTTTCTCGTTCAAGGTGAAGGATGCCAGATACGTGGAGCCGCTGCTCCGCCATATCCGACTGATTGCTTTCGCTGAGAGTCTTGGCGGTGTGGAATCGCTCATGACCTATCCGGCTGTACAGACTCACGCCGATATTCCGGCGGAAATCCGGGATGCGGTTGGCGTAGATGACCGGCTGCTGCGTTTCTCGGTCGGCATCGAGCATGTGGACGATCTGATCGCTGATCTTACGCAGGCATTGGAAGCTGCGCGCACCGAACTGGAATAGGGCATCTCTGGACCTTAGCAGCCAGATAGAATCACTGTATACATTGAACAGCAGCACCCCGTTGGTGCTGCTGTTTTATTTGGCGAAAGATTTTTCAAGCTCATCCGATTGTGATACGATGGGGGAACGAGTTTGTTTATTTTTTAAATTAAATTCATCTACTATACTTCATAGGATTAAGAGGAGGCTGCGAACGTTGAGTGCAATTGATCTTATTCTGGATAAGACACTTAAAGGTGAACGTCTTCAATTAGAAGACACAATCACGTTGTTCGAAAGCAATGAAATTGAGAAAATGGGCGCGGCTGCGGATAATATTATGAAGCGCTGGCACCCGGACCCGCTGGCTACATTCGTAATCGGCCGTAATATTAACTACACCAATGTATGTGATGTCTATTGCCGCTTCTGCGCCTTCTACCGCAGACCGGGTTCGGAGGAAGGTTATGTGCTTCCCGATGAAACCATCTATCAGAAGATAGCAGAGACGATCAGCGTGAACGGGACCGAGATTCTGATGCAGGGCGGAACGAACCCGAATCTGCCGTTCAGCTATTACACGGATATCCTGCGCGGAATTAAGCAGCGGTTCCCGGAGATCACCATGCATTCCTTCTCACCGGCAGAGATCATGAAGATGGTCGAAGTATCCGGACTGCCGCTGGAGCAGGTCATGCGTGAGATTCATGCCGCAGGTCTGGATTCCCTGCCCGGCGGGGGAGCGGAGATTCTCGATGACCGCACGCGCCGCAAGATCAGCCGGCTCAAAGGCTCCTGGCGCGAGTGGATGGATGTCATGCAGACCGCGCACCGGATCGGCATGAACACAACAGCCACGATGGTGATCGGTCTGGGCGAGAGTATGGAAGAGCGGGCGCTGCATCTGCTGCGTGTCCGTGAAGCCCAGGACGAGTGCATAGCGAACAAATATGACTCCGAAGGATTCCTGGCCTTCATCTCCTGGACCTTCCAGCCGGATAATACGAACCTCAAGCTGGACCGGCAGACACCGGAAGAATACCTCAAGACCGTGGCGATCAGCCGTCTGGTGCTGGATAATATCAAGAACTTCCAGTCCTCCTGGGTCACGATGGGCCCTGAGGTCGGTAAGCTTTCCCTGCAATACGGCTGTAATGACTTCGGCAGCACGATGATCGAGGAGAACGTAGTTTCCTCGGCGGGCGCGACCTACAAGGTCAACATCGAGTCCATTACCCAGCTCATCCGCGAAGCAGGCAAGATCCCCGCGCAGCGCAACACGCGCTATGACATCCTGCGGACGTTCGAGGATGCGAACGCCAAGATCGACAATGACTTTATCATGCAGAACTAGAGCGTGGCTATAGGTTTTAACGCTTGTTCAATATCAATCCTTCCAAATTTCATCAACATAGCCACTATGAACTCTATATTAGCGTTTGAGATTTAGTAAAAGCGAAAGATAGCCCTTCTACACATATTAGGTGTGTAAGAGGGCTGTTTATCTTGCCCGAGAGAGTTGATCCAATAAGCTTCACTTTCCTCATTCCGGTTTAGCTACTAATGATCACAGTTATTAATTTTATATCCTGTTTCAGCAAGCTGCATTTTTAGAGCAGTTGGATAAACAACACTTATTCATCAACAATTTATCGTTCGGAGGTATAACAGGACCAATTAGATGTGCTTTTTCCACTTCCTGTTCAAAAATTCAGCTAACAAGCTAAATGAAATGTCTTTATTCCATCTATTCCACCGGCACCGTTAGCATCAGCTACGTGTGAGTCAATGGTATTCGAAATTTCGCATACATTAGGCTCATTGAGCTACGTGGAAGCCAATTGTATTCGAATTTTCGCATACATTGAGCTCATTCAGCTACGTGCGAGTCAATTGTATTCGAAATTTCGCATACATTAGGCTCATTGAGCTACATGGAAGCCAATTGTATTCGGATTTTCGGGTACATTGAGCTCATTCAGCTACGTGCGAGTCAATTGTATTCGAATTTTCGCATACATTATACTCGTTTACCTACGCACTTGCCTTCGCTCAGCTTTTCCGGTAGTGGCACCAGCCCCCATCAACTCACCCAAACCTTAAATATAGTTTGACCTTCCCGGTTCTCTTCATCAGCATAGATATCATTAAAGGAAGCGTGGCCCAGAGTCTTCAGTCGTGTCAGGTTATAGACCAGCGCAAACGCCAGTTTAGGATCAGCAGTCCAATAGCCGTCAAACTGATCTCCGCCAATTTTATTATAGGCATCACTCATAACCCATTCTTCTGCTTCCCGTAAAGTATCAAAGGTGAGCATTTCTTCAAACCAGCGGATCTCTTTCCGGTTTGTGTTCCGGTTCTCGTCTTTGACCCAGAATAATTCTTCATGTGTGTTCTTTCCCTCGTCCATAGTTAATCCTCCTTTTACAAATATGAATGCAACATATTCTTTTTACATTTTACACAATTCGCAATTCTAGTTAACCCAGTTTGATAGATAGGAATAAGTTGATATGTTACGCTTTGACGGTCAATTTAAAGAGATTAACTGGGAGGGTATAAGATTCTATGGTACAAAAACGTTGGAATAAGCCTATCGCTTCAATACTGGCTACCGCTGTGATTACAGCGCAGGTGCTGGGCGGAGTCGTTGCCGGTTCAGTACTGGGAGCCGGGAAGGCAGCAGCTGAACCTGCGTCAGGCGCAATCAACCTGCGGCTGATGAGTACTACAGATGTGCATACCAATGTGATGGGCTGGGATTACTTTAAGAACCAACCGTCTCTGACGGTTGGACTGGACCGGACGGCTACGCTGGTGAAGCAGGCTAGAGCCGAGGAGAAGGGTGTTAACAACCTTTTGCTCGACAACGGAGATTTGATTCAGGGTACACCGCTGGGAACGTACGCTTCGAAGCAAGTTGATGGAGACGGCAAGACTAAGCAGATCAATCCGATGATTGCAGCTTTGAATACCATGAACTATGATGCTGCGACACTCGGTAACCACGAATTCAACTATGGACTTCCTTATCTGGAGAGCATTACTTCTGCCACTTCTGCCACATATGAGTATACAGACATTCCTTTTATTAATGCGAATGTGTATGCCGTAGACGGGGACGAAGATGATTCCAATAACCCGAACTATTTCACTCCTTATAAAATAATCGACAAGGCAGTTACCGACAGCAACGGAGCTACACAACATGTTAAGGTCGGCCTGATTGGTCTCGTTACTCCGCAGATTATGGATTGGGACAAAGTCAACCTGGAAGGTAAGGTCATTACTAAGGACATCGCTGAAACGGCCGCTAAATTCATTCCGCAGATGAAGGAAGACGGTGCGGATATTATCGTTGCGATGGCGCATACCGGATATGATAATAATGCAGTACCCGGAACCAAATCTGAAAATGACATCAAAGCACTAAGCCTCGTGCCGGGGATTGATGCCATTACGTTCTCGCATACCCATAAGGTATTCCCGGCTGCGACTGTGGAAGCGCTGGACGCATCCTTCAAGGATTCTACGGGTAAAGCAGTGCTGCCCGGCATCGATAATGCCAAAGGCCAGATCAACAATGTTCCAGCCGTTCAGGCGGGATTCGGCGGCGCCAATTTGGGTCTCATCGACCTGGCAATCGTTCCGGACCCACAGCGGAGCGGACACTTTATGGTGGACAAGAGCGCTTCGGTTTCCTCCACCCGTTCGATCTACAGAACGGAGAACAAGGTTAATATTGCAAACGTAGAGCCGGATGCTGAGCTGGATGCAGTGGTTGCCGCTGATCACCAGGCTACGATTGCTTATGTCAATCAACCCCTTGGACGTACGGATGTACCTATGAACAGCTTTTTCGCTATGGTGCAGGATGACCCGACCGTTCAGATCGTAACCTATGCCCAGAAACACTATGTCGAGAAGCTGATCAACAGTGATCCTAACCTGGCAGAATACCAGGGAATGCCTATCCTGAGTGTTGGCGCACCCTTCAAGGCCGGACGCAATAACCCGGATGAGTATACAGAAATCGAAGCGGGAGATCTGACCATCCGCAGCGCAAGCGACCTGTATCTCTATGACAACACGCTTAAGGCTATTATGGTCAAGGGAGAGACTGTAAAAGAATGGGTTGAAATGAGCGCAGGTGCCTATAACCGTATTGATCCTGCAGTGACTACGGAGCAGCCGCTGCTGAACTCGGGATTCTCCGTATTTAATTTCGATGTTATCGACGGAATTAAATACACGATTGATGTCACCAAAAATGCAAGATACAAGCCGGACGGTACGGTGAATGACCCCACTTCCGAGCGGGTTACCTCCATTACCTATGATGACAAGCCGCTGGATATGAATCAGAACTTCATCGTAGTGACTAACAATTACCGGGCAAGCGGCGGCGGGAATTTCCCGGGTGTCAAAACAGGCGCTGCCGGTCTTACGATGGTGCTGGATACACTGGAAGAGAATCGTCAGATTCTGATGGATTACATTAAGGAAGCAGGAAACGTTAACCAGCCGGCCGATAATAACTGGTCGATCGCTCCGATCAAAGGCGATGTTAAGGTTACCTTTACTTCTTCACCGAAGGCTAAGAATGCACTTCCTAAACATGATAATATTACCGATACCGGAACCCAGAATCTCCGCGGCGACGAGATTTACAATCTCGACCTTAGCGGAAGCGTCAAAGTCCATCTGCTCGGCATCAACGACCTCCACGGACAATTGGATACAACTTCTTTTGTTACGGTCGGTACGGAGAGCAAGCCTGTAGGAACTGCGGCGATTCTGGCAACCTACCTGAAGAATGCCCGTGCAAAATACGATAACACCCTGCTAGTCCACAACGGGGACTCTGTCGGTGCCTCTGCTCCGGTATCCTCCATGGAGCGTGACAAGCCGACCCTTGAATGGATGAACATGATGAAGTTCGATGTGGGAACCTTGGGGAACCACGAATTCGACCAGGGTGTTGAAGCGTTGAAGGCACAAATTTTCGGCGGTGCGGACCCGGTGAACCCGAGCATTATCCATGCACCTGTGAATTTCGATTACATTAATGCCAATGCGATCGACATGAAGACTGGAGAGCCGCTAATCAAGCCATACACGATTAAAGAAATCGGCGGTGTAAAAATCGGGTTTATCGGCGTAGTAACCAAGGCAACACCAAGTAAGGTATCCCCTGCCGGTACAGCCGGTGTGAAATTCCTGAGTGCTGAGGAAGAAGTAGCTGCCATCGAAAAGTATGCTGCAGAGCTCAAAGGTAAAGGTGTCAACACGATCGTCGTGCTTGCCCACGATCCGGCAACTACTAAGGTTGATGCTGCAACGAAGAAAAATGTATCCACAGGTGAAGCTGTAGACTTGGCGAATGCACTACCGGCTAATTCTCCGGTGGATGTTATTGTGGCTGGTGACAATCATGCCTACGCTAATGATATGGTGAACGGCAAACTGGTTGTTCAGGCCTACTCTTACGGTACTGCCTATGAAGACATCCGCCTGGCTATCGATCCGGAGACCGGAGAGGTTAAGAGCAAATCTGCTGAAGTAATTACTACTTTCCAGGAGAATGTTACGCCGGATGCTGAAACCAAAGCACTGGTAGATCATTATCTGGCTCTGCATCCTGAGCTGGCTAAGCCTGTAGGAACTACAGATGGAACCGTTACCCGTACAGATGTATATCTGAAGGAAGCTCCCCTGGGCAACCTGATTGCGGATGCTATGCGTCAGGCTGATTTTAAAGACGGCGCCGCTGGTCCTGCTGACTTTGCATTTATGAATCCGGGCGGTATCCGTGCCGATCTTCCTAAGGGGAATGTTCTCTTCGGTGATCTGGCCAAAATCCAGCCCTTCGGCAATACGCTGGTAAAGCTGACGCTTACCGGTGAACAGATCAAAACCTTGCTGCAGCAGCAATGGGCAGTTAAGGCTGATGGAACAGCAGACATCAAGACGCTGCAAATTTCCGGCCTGAAATATACGGCCAATATGTATCTGCCGGTTGCCAGCCGTGTAGCCAACCTGACCAAAAGTGATGGAACACCGATTGAAATGTCCAAGAGCTACACAGCTGTCGTCAATAACTTCATGGCTGCAGGCGGAGACAACTATAAGGTATTGACCCAAGCAAGTAAATCGCTGGCCGGACCAATCGATCTGGATGTATTCTATGATTATATTGTGAAGAAATTCAATGGCGGAGCTATCACCGCTGCTGTTGAAGGACGGATTAACAATGTTGAGAAAGATCCGGGAACAGGCAACCCGAACCCGAACCCGGGACCGGCTGCAACAGCAACACCTAAGCCGGCTGCTACACCTTCAGCCACACCTAGTCCGGCAGCATCAGCTACTCCGGCTCCGGCTGCAACCACAGCTCCAACGCAGAGCCCGGCCGTTCCTGTTACTGCATTCAAGGATTTGGGTAAGGTCGCGTGGGCAGCAGAAGCTATTAATGCACTAGCGGCTAAAGGTATTGTAAAAGGCATCGACGGCACGAACTTCGCACCCGTGAAGAGTGTAACCCGTGCTGAATTCGTAACTATGCTCGTTCGTTCGCTTAACTTGAGCAATACTGCATCAGCAACTACTTTCAGCGATGTGAAACAAGGTGTCTGGTATACAGATACGATCGCTGCTGCCGTAAACGCTGGTTTGGTGAGAGGTTCAGGCAACGGTAAATTCGAACCGGGCCGCGAGATCACCCGTGAGGAAATGGCGATTATGATCGCTAATGCCCTCAAGGATCAGCTGCAGCCGGTTGATCCTGCTGCTCTGAATAAGTTTGCTGACAAGGCCAAGATTGCAGCCTATGCGCAGCAGCCTGTAGCACAGCTGACCCAGCTGGGGATTGTCAACGGTGTGGATGCCCAGAAATTCGCGCCGAAAAGTATCGCGAACCGCGCCCAGGCGGCCGTCATCATCTACCGGATGCTGGAGAACAAAGCTTCCTGATTTCTATATGAATACAATTGAATCAGGCAAAAGGCCCGCAAAAGGCCCGTGCACATTGTGCGCGGGCCTTTCCGTTTACGAGGATGCTCGGGCTTGTCCAGCCCAGACCATAGACGTCTCGTTATTTCACTGCAGCTTCCCATTTACAGCGGATGGGGGAGACAATCGCATTTTCTTTTTTGAGCTCGGTGAAGGCCTTGTCGACCGCTTTGCGTTCCAGTCCCGACAGCTTCTCAACTTCACCTGCAGTTACAGGAGCTGCTGAAGCTTTAATGATTTCCAGTACTTGATCCTTAACACTCATGAGTTACACATCCTTTGTTCATTGTGATTTGGTCCATTCTGATGCTTCGTAACGTTCGTAATGTCAGACAAATTATAAAAGAAAAACGGTAAAGAGGCAGTGACTTTTTTACAATATCGGTTTACAGTTGTATCCAAAAGTGATATCATAATTATATCAAATACATATCTAATGGAGGCATCTTTATGAAAGAGAAAACATTGCATCCTGTCAGCGGATTCTGGGTTGTAGCTCTAATTGCCATTTGTATCGGGGGCGGAATTTACGGTGCCGTTCAGGAATACGTGGCATTGCCTGTCATCCTGTTTATTGCAGCCGGTATTCTATGTACGAGTATTACCGTAGTTCAGCCGAACAAGTCAGTGGTCGTGACCTTCTTTGGCCAATATGTCGGTACGATTGCAACAAGCGGGTTGTTCGCTGTAATTCCGTTCAGCATCCGCAAGACCGTATCGCTGCGGGTCCGCAACTTCAACAGCGTGAAGCTGAAGGTCAATGATGTGGAAGGTAATCCGATTGAGATTGCTGCGGTGATTGTATTCAAGGTCATTAATTCGGCCAAAGCGCTGTTTGATGTAGATAAGTATATGGCGTTTGTGGAAATCCAGAGTGAAACGGCGCTGCGTCATGTGGCGAGCAAATACCCCTACGATAACTTCAACGAGACCGGCATGTCCCTGCGGGCCAATGCCGATGAGATTGCCAAAGAACTGGCGGTGGAGCTGCAGGAGCGTCTGTCCTTATCCGGTGTAGAAGTGATCGAAGCGCGCCTGACCCATCTGGCCTATTCCACAGAGATTGCCAGTACGATGCTGCAGCGCCAGCAGGCTTCGGCCATTCTGTCTGCACGCCAGATCATCGTAGAAGGTGCTGTCGGCATGGTGGATCTGGCGATCCGCCAACTCAAAGAGAGCGGTGTAGTTGAACTGGACGAAGAACGCAAAGCGGCGATGATCAACAATCTGATGGTGGCGATTGTGTCGGAGCGCGGTGCGAGCCCGGTCATTAACGCCGGCTCGTTGTACTAAGGCGGTAATATTATGGCGGCCAAAAAAAGCTTTCCGCTGCGGATCGATCCTGAACTGCACGAAGCGCTGGAACGTTGGGCGGGAGAAGAATTTCGCAGCGTAAACGGACATATCGAATACTTGCTGCGTGAGTCTTTGAAGCGCGCAGGCCGCTTGCCGGGTAAGAAACGCCGGGAAGAAGAATGAACAGCCTGGGGCGGCGGCGCTTCAGACTTGTATGACTTGCTAACCGGCTGTGCCGTCCTTGGGAGGAGGCACAGCCGGTTCCACTTGACGGAAGATAAGCTGAGATTTATAATTACCGTAATTCACGTTATCAGCTTCGACAAAGATACCCGGTTCCACTTGACGGAAGATAAGCTGAGATTTATAATTACCGTAATTCACGTTATCAGCTTCGACAAAGATATGAATCGATGTTCAGGACCGCTTCAGAGAGAGGAAACTTCAGGCTGCAATTTCCTCCGGTACCGGCTTTTGATTTACCCCTTTGTAGCTGCGGTTATGAATTCCTGGTTTGTCCGTCTGCGGACATTATTACAGCAGGATAGTAAGAACCGCCGGTTCATGGCCGTTATCTACATGCTGACGAAGGATTCTATTCTGCAATGCCGCTGCTCTGCAGCAGCTTTTGTATAATGGTATCGAATTTGGGTGGAACCACGGGTGCAATCACTCGTCCCTTTGCGGGACGGGTGTTTTTTGTGTGCAGAAGCTACCTATGCTAACAAACTTTAGCCTATGCTTTTCGAAGTGAGTTTTGCTGCAAAGAAGAAACAAAGAAGCGGATGTTCCGCAAAACTAAGCCAATGCTCCCGGAGTAAGTTTGTGCGAAGAGGATCAGGGAAGTATATGCTAACAAACTTTTAGGAGGAAAGAAAAATGTCAGTAAATATCAAACTTCCGGACGGTTCGGTCCGGGAATACCCGGGCGGCAGCAGCATTGATGATGTAGCAGCCTCGATCAGCAGCGGCCTGCGCAAGAATGCCGCAGCAGGTAAAATCAACGGAATCGTCGTGGATCTGTCCACTCAGCTGCAGGAAGGCGATCTTGTCGAAATCGTTACTCTGGATTCCCCGGAAGGCCTGGAAGTGATGCGTCACAGTACAGCTCACCTTATGGCCCAGGCGGTAAGACGTCTGTTCGGAACTATGGAGGTTAAGCTCGGAGTAGGCCCGGTAATTGAAGACGGCTTCTATTATGATATGGATCTGGAGCATCCGCTTAATCCGGAGGATCTGCTGAAGATTGAGAAGGAAATGGAACGCATCGTTTCAGAGAACCTGCCGATTGTCCGCCATGAGGTAAGCCGTCAGGAAGCACTGGACAGATTCGGTGAGCTGGCCGATCCTTACAAGCTGGAGCTGATTCAGGCGCTGCCGGAAGACAGTGTGATTACAATCTATGAACAGGGCGAATTCTTCGACCTCTGCCGGGGTCCCCATTTGCCGTCCACTGCGAAGATCAAAGTGTTCAAGCTGATGAACGTAGCCGGTGCCTACTGGCGCGGAGACAGCAAGAACAAGATGCTGCAGCGCGTATACGGAACAGCCTGGATCAAGAAGGCCCAGCTTGACGAGCATCTGCGCCTGCTGGAGGAAGCGAAGAAACGCGATCACCGTAAGCTGGGCAAGGAACTGGAAATCTTCACCTTCAACCAGCTGGTTGGACAAGGCCTGCCGATCTGGCTGCCTAAGGGAGCCAAGCTGCGCAGCATTCTGGAGCGCTATATTGTTGATCTGGAAGCCAGCCTCGGTTACCAGCATGTCTACACTCCTGTACTGGGTAATGTAGAGCTGTACAAGACTTCTGGACATTGGGAACACTACCAGGAAGACATGTTCCCTAAGATGACTATCGATAATGAGGAGTTCGTGCTCCGTCCAATGAACTGCCCGCATCACATGATGATCTATAAGAGCTCGATGCACAGCTACCGCGATCTGCCGATCCGTATTGCCGAGCTGGGTATCCAGCACCGTTATGAAATGTCGGGAGCCCTGACAGGCCTGCACCGTGTCCGTTCGATGACGCTGAATGACTCCCATATCTTCTGCCGTCTGGACCAGATCAAAGGCGAGTTCATCCGCGTGCTTGAGCTGATCAAGCAGGTATACAGCGACTTTGGCATAGAAGATTACCGTTTCCGCCTCTCTTACCGGGACCCTAAGGATACAGAGAAGTATTATGCCAATGATGAAATGTGGGAGACTGCACAGCGCATGCTGCGTGAGGTTGTCGAAGAAGCCGGCCTGCCGTTCTACGAAGCCGAAGGCGAAGCAGCCTTCTATGGTCCGAAGCTGGATGTTCAGATCAAAACGGTATTGGGCAAGGAAGAAACACTGTCGACTGTACAGATCGACTTCCTGCTGCCTGAACGCTTTGAGCTTGAATATGTCGGCGATGACGGACAGAAGCACCGTCCGGTTGTTCTGCACCGCGGGATTCTTGGAACAATGGAACGTTTCGTAGCGTTCCTGCTGGAGAACTTTGCCGGCTCACTGCCGCTGTGGCTGTCTCCGCAGCAAGTGAAGATTATTCCGGTATCCTCGGCCTTTGATGAATATGCGAAGGAAGTGGCTGCCAAGCTGCTGCGTAGCGGCATCCGCGCCGAAGTCGACTTGCGCAATGAGAAAATGGGTTACAAAATCCGTGAAGCACAGCTGGAGAAACTTCCATATATGTTCGTTGTAGGCGAGAATGAAATGAATGCCGGCAGCGTATCGATCCGCAAACGCGGAGAAGGCGATATCGGTGCCAAACCGCTGCAGGAAGTCATCGATTCGCTTGGACAGGAAATTGCCGAACGCGTAATCTAAAGCATACACAAGCTGTTAATAGTACGTATAATTACCAATAAATAACCTCTGTTATAAGCCGCGTGGGACCGCTATTATCCGGTGTCAGGTATAAAATTTTGTGAAACGGGAAACCTTCGCTATATGGGGAGGTTTAACTAATGAACAAAATGGGCTTATACCAGAGGTTTTGGTGTCTTTTCGTCACCATCGTGCTTCTGCTGACAGCAGCCGGGGTCTACCCGGATTATTCGCGCAAATCGGCACAGGCAAGAGGGACGGGAGACACTGCAGGACAACTTAGTGCAGTCACTACGAATTCTCAGGTTCAGCGTCAAGAGGCAGGTTCTGCATCCCGTCTGGGAGGCTCTTCGCGGTTAAGACAGCCGGTTACCGTCCAGGCTCCTAAGCCAGCAAGTGTGCCGGAAAGTAAGCCGAAGGCGAAGGCAGCCGCCAAGCAGCCGGATTCGGTACCGGTAGCTGCACCTGCGCCGGAGCAGATCATCACTTCAATGAAAGTAACAGCGACCGGCTATACGGCCGGATACGAATCCACAGGCAAGACCGCGAAGCATCCGCAGTACGGAATTACGTATTCGGGTGTCAAGGTACGCCGGGACAAGAATGCCGTATCCACCATTGCTGCAGACCCGAAAGTTCTGCCTTTGGGAAGTATTTTATATATACCGGGTTACGGATATGCTATAGTGGCCGACACCGGTTCGGCGATTAAAGGGCGGAAGATCGACCTGTACTTCAGCACCACCAAGCAGGTGTATAAGGAATGGGGCAAGAAGACCGTTGTCGTCCAGCTCATCAAACGAGGCAACGGAAAATGCACGGAGAGTATGCTGAAAAGCCTTGGACATGCAATCCAGACCTATAATGCAGTGCCGCAATATTTGCTGGAAGAGGTTATTTAAGGGCCGGACCGGCCTCACTGAGTTTGAATTATTTTTCACGTAAGCATGCATAATACGGCGTCACATTTCCCATAATATCGACTGGGGCAAAGCGACTTGCCTCTTCCGATATAATCTTTTTCGTCAGCTCTGACGGGCTGTACTGAAGGGAAAGGGAGGTGATTTCCGTGGCTAATTCCAAGAAACCAAAGGTACAAGAGAATTACAAAACACCGAATGAAAAATACAATGCTGAGTTTGCCGTTGAAAATGACGGCGCAACTAAGCAAAGCGGTAATACGTTTGCCAAACCGGTACAAAAACCGCAGCAGTAATGCTGGGGTAACGGTATGAGCATTTGAAGCGTCAAGGCTGTCCTCTCACGTCCGGATTATGGGCTGAAAGGGCAGCTTTTTTATGGGCATCATACAATTAACGGAATATTCCAGCCGTCTCGGTCTGGAGACTGAGGCCTGTTTCCTTCTCACGCCGCTGTTCCCCGCAGCTTTCTTCCTGTAGACTAAGACTATAAGCGTGAAGAAGCAAGAGTTACACTAACTACTGGGGGGAATGACATATGAAACGACGGTTCACCAGCCAGGTTCTCGGCGGACTGATCCTTATCGGTCTCGGAGGCCTGTTCCTGCTAAGACAGATGGGCTACACTGATTTCAACCTGGGCTCACTGATATCTACGTATTGGCCGGTTATTCTGATTATATTAGGGGTTAAACGCTTTTTGTCCCCGGACGATGAGCATTCGAGATTCTCTGCAACACTTGGCGGATTTTTCTTTCTGGCCATCGGTGTGTTTTTCCTGGGACGGAATTTAGAATGGTTTGACTTCTCGGCAGGCGATTTCTTCAAAATGCTGATCCCGGTTATGCTGATCGGCGGCGGTTTAGCTGTTATTTTCAAGCCGCGGGGTACAACGCCGCCGGTTCCTCCGGCACCGCCTGCACCACCGAATTTCTATCCGCCGGGACCGGGCAAAAGCCCGCTGGATACGAAGCCTCCTGCACCGCTGGAATCGACGCTCGATGAGCAGTTTGAGCAGAAGTTCGGCAAATCTGCCGGTGCCGGCGGGCGGGACTGGAATGATTATCTGCACAAAGACACTGAGGATGAAGACGGAGAACAGGGAGTATCCTCCTCATCGGCGGATGCCCGGTGGCAGGAGAAGCAGGAACGCCATGAACGCAGACGCCAGGAGCGTCAGGAACGCCATGCCCGCCGCCACGGCGAATGGCATGAGGAGTTTCAGGATTCCGGGCAGGACAAAGAAACAACGAACCGCTCGGCTTTTATCGGCGATGTCCATATGGGACGTGAGCATTTCCAGCTAAAACAAACCAATATTTCGCAGTTTATCGGGGATACAGTGCTGGATCTGACCAATGCGCAAATTCCTTACGGTGAGACCAAGATCAACATTTCCGCTTTTGTCGGTGATATTAAGGTTTATATTCCGGATGATATGAATCTTGGTGTATCGGTTAACGGCAGCTCGTTCATTGGTGATATGCAGGTGCTTGAGCAGTCGCGCAGCGGGTTCATGAGCAATGTGCAGTGCAAAACGCCTTATTATAAGGAGGCAGGTAAAAAAGTCCGCATTAACGTCAGCTGCTTCATCGGTGACATTAAAGTCAAAACGGTGGGCTAAATGGGGACGATCTTCAGCAATACCAAGTGGATGCTGCTGGTGTATTTCCTGCTTAGCGGCGGAGTAACTGCCGGACTGATGTATGCCGGGACATGCCTGGGCTATATCCGGGTGGTGGATACCAGCATGTGGCTGTACCTGTGTCTGGGCATTGTGCTCTTCACAGTGACTATCGGCTATATTGCCGGACAGCGGATTCAGCGGCGGATCGACCATCTGGACCTGAATATGCTGCAGGTAGCCAAAGGCAATCTGTCCGTACGGATGCCGGAGAGCGAAGACCAGTCTTTTGCCCGGGTATATCACGAATTCAATATTATGATGGATACTGTGGAGAAGAAGATGAAACTTCTGCAGCAGCTGGGTGAACAGGAAGTCATCGAGAAGGAAAAGGCGGCGGAGAGCGCGGTACTGGAAGAGCGGAGGCGTATGGCCCGGGATCTGCATGATACGGTGAGCCAGCAGCTTTTTGCGATTCACATGTCCGCTTCTTCGCTGCCTAAAGTGCTTGAACGGAGCGCAGAGCATGGGCAGACGGTCATGGACCAGCTGATCAGCATGTCCCAGATGGCGCAGAAGCAAATGAGGGCATTGATCGCGCAGCTGCGTCCGGTGGAGCTGGAGGGGCGCAATCTGTTCGAGGCGCTGGAGAAGTGGTTCCCGGATTACTGCCGCCAGAACGGGCTCAAGGGGGTAAAGGAGCTTGAACTGCAGGGCGAGCTGTCCGAGGCGATTGAGCATCAGCTGTTCCTGATTATTCAGGAGTCGATGGCGAACATCGTGAAGCATGCCGGAGCACGGGTTGTCAGCCTGTCGCTGCGCGAGGTGCCGCGCCAGGTTGTGCTGAGCATCAGCGATGACGGTCAGGGCTTCGAGCAGGTGCAGCATAAACAGGGCTCCTACGGGCTAACGACCATGCGCGAGCGTGCCGAGAAGCTCGGCGGCCAGGTAGAGATTATCAGCCGCAAGGGGGCGGGAACGACGATCCGCGTACATATACCAAAGTTTGTGCAGGGCATCCCGGAGCCGGTTGATGCCGAATCTGAGCCTGATAGGGGGAGTACAGAATGAGTCTCATTAAAGTGCTGCTGGTGGATGATCATGATATGGTGCGGATGGGTCTCAAAACATATCTGATGCTTGATCCGATGTTTGAAGTTATAGGTGAGGCAGAGAACGGGCATAAGGCGCTTGGCATGCTGCGTGAACTGGGGCATGAGGCCCTGCCGGATCTGGTGCTGATGGATTTGATGATGCCGGTCATGAACGGGGCGGAGACAACGCGCGCAGTGCTGGCCGAATTCCCGGGTCTCAAAATTGTCATCCTCACCAGCTTCCTGGAGGATGATCTTGTTGTAGACGCGATCGAGGCAGGGGCGGTCAGCTATGTCCTCAAAACCGTCTCGGCAGAGGAACTGATCTACGCGCTGCAAGGCGCGTACCGCGGCATGCCGGTGATGACCGGCGATGTCTCGCAGGCACTGACCCGTGGCATCCGCCAGCGTACCGTACAGGGCGACTCTTCCGGCTTGACCGAGCGGGAGAAGGAAGTGCTGCTGCTGATCGCTGAGGGCAAAACCAATAAAGATATCGGCGAGGAGCTGCATATCAGCATCAAGACGGTGAAGACGCATGTCAGCAACCTGCTGATGAAGTGTGAGCTGGATGACCGCACCCAGCTGGCCATCTACGCCCACCGTAAGGGCTGGGCGCAGAGTTAGCTCTTTCAGCCCAGGGAATCCTGCACAAAATACAACATTTTCCTCTATATTTCGTCTATAATCGAAAATTGTTGTACGAAAGGCAACATTCCACCTCGTTCAAGCGGCTAAACGGGACGATTCTTGTATTTCGTACAACAATTCTCTCTAACATCCTGTTATCTAGGAAGCAAAGTTGCAATATGTACAACATTCATGCCTATTGTACATATGCGCGAAGCGGTAACCTGCAATACCCCGGCGCTATAACGCCGGGGTATTTGCTTGTCCCCGGTGTTCGCAGACCACATTCCCTGCGGTTCTCCCTCATATTCTTTTTTAATTGTTCATATCTTTTATCTCCGCTTAAATTGTTTTTAATGTGACCTTAAGGTTTAAAGTACAAAATAAGAACAAGAAAACAAATAACACTTTGCCGGATGCGGCAAAGCGCGGGAGGAAAGAAAACATGGACGATAACAAAAACAATTACAATCGTGAGAACAACTTCAATCGTGATAATGAACCGGGACCGGAACGGGAATGGGACAGTAAAGATAGCACTAACACTAACACTAATTCTTCAACCGAAGCAGGCTCCTCCTACTACTATTCTTATGGGCCGTTCAAATCCTTGAACAATGACGAGATGAATGGTGAAGATCCGCAGCATTACAACCGCCGGGAGCCGGAACGTGTAGAGATTTCACCTCCGCAGCCGGTCAAGCCTTTACCGTACAGCACTTCGCTCCGCACAACAGGATATGACGGAAATGGCGGACGCGGCGGTAACCCTCCTGAGGGAAGTAATGGCTGGCAGTATAACCGTAAGCCGAAGAAGCCGGTCAAGGCGGTACTTATCTCTTTTCTTGCCGGAATGATTGTATTATCGGGTTCGATGTTCATGGCCGACCGGGGCAACTGGTTCACAGGCGATCAGGCAGTTACAGCAGCCG
This sequence comes from Paenibacillus sp. IHB B 3415, assembly GCF_000802655.2. Classification (NCBI taxonomy): domain Bacteria; kingdom Bacillati; phylum Bacillota; class Bacilli; order Caryophanales; family Paenibacillaceae; genus Paenibacillus; species Paenibacillus sp. IHB B 3415. The sequence goes on from NZ_JUEI01000050.1 coordinate 60,426, forward strand.
TTACGAATGCAGCAGCTAAGACAGCGAACGGAAGTGCTACTATTACGCCTTCCACTTCCACAGCAGCACTGGTTACCGGATCGGGTGATGTATCCAGCGTAGTGGATGGGGTGGGACCGGCAGTTGTCAAAATTGAGACGCTGGTTAAATCAAGCAGCAGAAGCAGCAGTAATCCGAATATGAGTGATCCGTTCTCCCAGTTCTTCTTCGGTGATCAGTTCGGCGGCAGCGGATCCTCCGGCTCCAATTCAGAATCCCAGCCGGAATCAAACAATTCGGATTCATCCCAGCTTACTCCTTATGGAATCGGCACAGGCTTCATTTATAATTCAGACGGTTATATTCTTACCAACCAGCATGTGGTGGATAATGCAGATGTCATTCAGGTTACGGTTGACGGTAATACCAAACCTTATGAAGCGAAATTGCTCGGCTCCAGCAAAGATCTGGACTTGGCAGTGCTCAAAATTGAAGGAACGGACTTCCCTACAGTGGCGCTCGGTGATTCCGACAGCATTAAGGTAGGTTCAGAAGTCGTAGCGATTGGTAACCCGCAGGGCTTTGACCACACGGTTACAGCAGGTGTACTGAGTGCCAAGGGTCGCAGTATTGATATTAATGAAGAAGACGGAAGCGGCACACGCAATTACAAGAACTTGCTGCAGACGGATGCTTCGATTAATCCCGGGAATTCGGGCGGACCGCTGCTTAACATGAACGGTCAGGTCATCGGGATGAATGTGGCGGTTAGCACAGACTCCCAGGGTATCGGTTTTGCTATCGCGGTCAATACCATTAAAGAAGTTGTAGAGAAACTGGAAGCCAATCAGGAAATTCCGAAAGAACCGGTACCATTCATTGGCGCTTCGCTGATGACCATTACCGATGAAGTCGCTAAGCAGATGGGTACTGACCTCAAAGAAGGCTCCGTCGTCGCCGAGATTGTCTTCAAATCTCCAGCGTATACCGCCGACCTTCGCCCTTACGATATCATCACAGGTGTGAACGGTACGAACTATGCCACCAGCCAGGATCTGATTACCTACATCCAGACGCTCAAAGTTGGCGATCAGGTGACACTGAATGTGGTTCGTGACGGTAAGAAGCTGGACCTTCCGGTAACGATCGGTAACAAAAATGATTTTGACACGACTCAAACTCAGAAGCAATAAACACACCGGACGGTGAGCAGCACAGCGGAAGGGGAGACCCTTCCGTTTTTGCTGCATAGGCTGCGGATGCGGATAAACGGATTCATGATACAATATAGATATATGAACTGAACAATGGGGGCTGCTTGATGCGACCGAATATTTTAATTATTGATGACGATGAGAAAATTATATCCATGCTGCGCCGCGGGCTTGCTTTTGAAGGGTATGATGTCAAAACAGCCGCTAACGGGGCAGATGGGCTGCGTGCTGTTCTGAACAGTGATCCGGATGTGGTTATCCTGGATGTAATGATGCCGCAAGTGGACGGGTTCGAGGTCTGCCGCCGTCTGCGTGAGGGCGGGAGCAGTGTTCCGGTACTTATGCTGACTGCCAAGGATGAGATTGAACACCGGGTCAAAGGGCTCGATCTGGGTGCGGACGATTACCTGGTGAAGCCGTTTGCTCTGGAGGAGCTGCTTGCCCGGGTACGGGCACTGCTCCGGCGCAAAAGTGAGCAGGGCGGAGGCACGGACCAGGCGGTTTCCTATGAGGATATCACACTGGATGTAGATTCGCGTGAAGTGACGCGTGCAGGCAAACGTCTGGAGCTGACGGCGAAGGAATTTGAACTGCTGCATCTGTTCATGCAGAACCCGAAGCGGGTGCTGTCCCGCGATCTGATCATGGATAAGATCTGGGGTTACGATTACAGCGGTGAATCCAACGTGCTGGAGGTATACATTGCAATGCTGCGCCAGAAGACGGAAGAGAATGGCGGCAAAAGGCTGATTCAAACGATCCGGGGAGCCGGCTACATCCTAAGAGGTGACTAATATGTCTATACGTTTGCGGCTGACTGCCTGGTATTCAGGGATTCTGGCCATTATGCTGCTGGCCCTGTCCGCGTTAATCTACGGGTTTGTCTATATTAATACGTACGGTGACTTGAAGGACCGGCTTAAAGAGCAGTCCAATCAGGTCCAGCTGAAAACGGGTTTGAACTATGACGGCACCTTGCAGCCCATTCTTGGAGGTCCTGCTGGTCAAAGCCTGTTTGCCCAAATGTACATTTATGATCTGAACAAGCTGATTCCCAGTCCTAATATGACGGAGATCAATCTGGAATTTAAAATCCCTGCCAAGGAAAGCCTCAATAGCCAGCAAGGATTCCAGCAGGCCTCTTACGGCGGCAACCCTTTTCTGATCTATCAGAAAGCAGTTCCGGTTAACGTTAATAACAGCAGCATGCTTGCTGTTCTCCAGGTTGCTGTTTATACAGGAGAACAAGTTACCTTGCTCAACAGGCTGAAGAATATTCTGCTTGCCGGTTCCTTCGCCACCTTACTAGCAGCCTTCACCTTCGGGCTGTTCCTGGCCCGCAAAGCAATGAGTCCGATCGGCAAGGTTATTGAGGCGGCAAACGGGATACAGACCGGGACGGATTTGAGCTCGCGCATTGAATACGACGGGCCGCAGGATGAGATCGGGCGGCTGATCGATACGGTCAACAACATGCTTGGGCGGATGGAGGGCTTCTACACAGGGCTGGAGGAGGCTTATGCCACTCAGCGCCGCTTTGTATCCGATGCTTCGCATGAACTCCGGACACCGCTTACAACGATACGGGGCAACATAGATCTGCTGCAGAAGATCTGGGAGATGGAGCCGGATGACAGCCGGATGACAGAGGCGGAAATCCGCCAGCTCTCCATTGAATCGGTGAAGGACATTGCCGATGAATCCAAGCGTATGAGCCGGCTGGTGGCAGATATGCTCTCTCTGGCCAGAGCGGATACAGGCCGGACCTTCGATATAGAGCCGGTAGCGCTGGAGCCGATGATGACCGAAGTAGCACGCCGTGCTTCCTTCCTGCCGCGTCAGGCGGAGTGGTCTGTGGGCGAAATGGGACAGTTGAACGGCAAATATATTCTAGGCAACAAGGACTATCTGCAGCAGATGTTGTTCATCTTCATTGATAATGCCTTTAAATACACACCTGCGGGTGAGGTTACGCTGGATGCTGTCTTTTATCAGAACCAGGTGGGAATCCGTATCTCGGATACCGGAATCGGGATGGATAAGGACGAAGTGCCGCATATCTTTGACCGTTTCTACCGTGCGGATGAATCCAGAGGGATTACCGAAGGGATCGGTCTGGGGCTGTCCATCGCCAAATGGATAATTGATGAGCACGGCGGTTCTGTAGAGGTGGTCACACGGCAGGGTGAAGGGACGACTTTTGTGATCTGGATGCCGCTTCTCTTTGCCCCGCCGCTGGAATAGGGTATAATTAAACGGTTCCTATTACAGCAGTCATTGACAGCAGAAAGCGGTGAATCATGGAAGTCATCAAAATTTCTCCCCGGGGCTATTGCTATGGCGTCGTCGATGCTATGGTAATGGCACGGCAGGCCGCACAAAATCTTGATTTGCCACGGCCGATTTATATATTGGGCATGATTGTGCATAACAGCCATGTCACGAACTCCTTTGAGGACGACGGAATCATTACGCTGGACGGGCATAACCGTCTGGATATTCTCGATAAAGTGGATAGCGGAACAGTGATATTTACTGCACACGGTGTATCGCCCGAAGTGCGTAAGATGGCACGGGCCAAAGGGTTGACCACAGTCGATGCCACTTGTCCGGATGTCACAAAGACTCATGACCTTATCAAGGAAAAGGTTGAAGAGGGCTACGAGGTTATCTACATCGGCAAGAAAGGTCATCCTGAGCCGGAAGGTGCGGTGGGGATCGCTCCTGAACATGTCCATCTGATTGAGAAGGAAGATGAAATTGCCGGTCTCTCGGTTCCTTCCTCGCGTATTGTAATTACGAACCAGACCACCATGAGCCAGTGGGATATTAAGCATATTATGAAAAAACTGCTGGAGACCTTCCCGGGAGCCGAGGTCCATAATGAGATCTGTATGGCGACCCAGGTCCGCCAGGAAGCGGTAGCGGAGCAGGCCGGCCAGTGTGAGCTGGTCATTGTTGTCGGTGATCCGCGTAGTAATAACTCTAACCGTCTGGCACAGGTGTCGGAAGAAATTGCCGGCGTACCGGCTCACCGGATCTCAGATGTATCTGAGCTGAATAGGGATTGGCTGAAGGGTATTACCAAGGTAGGGGTAACCTCAGGTGCGTCTACGCCAACACCGATTACCAAGGAAGTTATCAATTATCTGGAGCAGTATGACGAAGCGAACCCCGAGACCTGGGAGATCAAACGTACGGTGAACATGGCGAAGCTTCTGCCGCCTGTGAAGAACAAGAGTACGAGTGCTACCTGACATGATAGCAAAAATGAACTTATAGAATATGTATAGCGGCAGTGCGGCCTGTAAACGGGTATGCTGCCGTTTTTCTCGTTCCTGGGCGCTAGCCGCTCCTGCGAGAATGTGCCGTGATAAAGGGAGTGAGTTATTGATTTAACTTCCGGCGGTTTTGTTATATATATCCTATTGGGGTTGACTGAAACGGAAACTTGCGGTAAAATCACTTTAGTGCTTAAAAGCGTACACGCGTCGTAGCAAGATAGTATCAGATTTGATTGATTATACCCGTTTATAAGAATAAGTGTCCAAAAAGGGGAGCTATAATATGATCGTTATTACATCCAACCAAACACCGCAGGATCAGGTAAATGATATTATTGCCGTAATTGAAAAAGAAGGCTTGCAGGTACATCTCTCAAGGGGAGCAGATCATACCGTAATCGGTCTTGTCGGCGGCGTGACGCCGAAGCTGGCCGAGCATCTGCGTCAGATGAAGGGTGTCGAGAACGTCGTGAAGATTACCAAGTCTTATAAGCTGGCAAGCCGTGATTTCCATCCGGAGGATACGGTTATCGATATCCGCGGTGTGAAGATCGGCGGAGAGAATCTTGTCATTATGGGCGGCCCTTGTGCCGTGGAATCCCCGGAGCAGATTGATGAAATCGCACGGCTTGTTAAGGCTTCCGGCGGCCAGGTGCTGCGCGGCGGTGCTTTCAAGCCGCGTACCGGACCTTACAGCTTCCAGGGTGTAGGCGTGGAAGGTCTTACGATGATGGCTGAAGCCGGCAAGCGCCACGGCCTGCTGACCATCACGGAAGTGATGACACCGGAGTATGTGGATATCTGTGCGGAGCATGCGGATATTCTGCAGGTCGGCACACGTAACATGCAGAACTTTGACCTGCTGCGCAAGCTGGGAACCTGCGGGCGTCCCGTGCTGCTGAAACGCGGGTTCAGTGCGACTTACGATGAGCTGCTGAATGCAGCGGAATACATTCTCGCCGGGGGCAACCGTGATGTCATGTTATGTGAGCGCGGAATCCGGACTTTTGAAACCTACACACGCAATACGCTGGATCTCTCAGCTATTCCTGTGCTGCAGAACCTCAGCCATCTGCCGGTGATTTCCGATCCAAGCCATGGCACCGGACGCCGTGAGCTGGTTGCGCCTATGGCCAAGGCTTCAGTTGCTGCGGGAGCCAATGGTCTGATCATCGAGATGCACACCGACCCTGATAATTCCATGACAGGTGACGGAGTACAGTCTCTGTTCCCGGAACAGTTCGACAGCCTGCTTAGAGATCTTGAGAAGCTGGCGCCGCTTGTCGGACGCAAGTTCTCTCCTTCACTGGAAGCAGCCCCGGTAGTTTAGATTTCAGAGTGCGAATTAGCTTCTTACAGGCCCTCTTCTCCCGCTTTGGGCGGAGGAAGGGGGCTATTTTTATTGAATATAGGACAAAGGTGACATGGGAATCGGATGAAATGAGTTTTTTCACCAAAGCGTCAGAATATCTTACATTGTCGTAAGAAATACCTGACATAAGCATTGACGATGTTAGGTTTGAGATTTATAATGACGACAGCAAAAAAATAAAAACAAGAACATTTGATACTGTGAGCGGCCTAATGTTCGGAACTTGGGGAGGAATAAAGCATGTCGGTTGAAAAAGTATTGCAGACGATCAAGGAGAACAATATCGAATGGGTGGATTTCCGGTTTGTAGATTTGGGTGGACGTGCTCACCACATCTCGCTGCCAGCATCCGCAGTTGAAGAAGAAACATTTGAGAATGGTGTAGCATTTGATGGTTCTTCCATTACAGGGTTCCGGGGTATTGAAGAGTCGGACATGGTAATGATGCCTGATCCAAGCACTACATACATCGATCCTTTTACAGCTCACCCAACGCTTAACATTATGTGTGACATCTTCACACCTGATGGCGAACGTTACGAGCGCGACCCGCGCGGTATCGCTGTGAAGGCAGAAGAATTCCTGCAATCCAGCGGTGTAGGTACAGCAGCATTCTTCGCACCTGAGTCTGAATTCTTCATCTTCGACGATGTTCGTTATGAGAGCGGAATGAACAGCTCTTCCTACTTCGTAGATTCCGAAGAAGCAGCTTGGAACACTGGCCGTAAAGACGAAGGCGGCAACCTGGCATTCAAAGTAGGCGTTAAAGGCGGATACGTGCCTGTAGCTCCAGTGGATTCCCAACAGGATATCCGCAGTGAAATGTGCCGTTTGCTTGCTGAAGCAGGCCTTGAAATCGAACGCCATCACCATGAAGTGGCGACTGCAGGCCAGGCGGAAATCAACTTCCGTTTTGACACCCTGAAGAAAACAGCTGATAATCTCCTGACTTATAAATACATTGTGCAGAACACTGCACGTCAATACGGCAAGGTAGCAACCTTCATGCCAAAACCGCTGTTCGGTGATAACGGTAGCGGTATGCACGTTCACCAGTCCATTTTCAACGGCGATGCTCCTTTGTTCTACGAAAAAGGCGCTTATGCTAACCTGAGTGAACTGGCTCTGCACTACATCGGCGGTATCCTGTATCATGCTCCTGCATTGATCGCGCTGACTAACCCAAGCACCAACTCGTTCAAACGTCTGGTTCCTGGTTATGAAGCACCGGTCAACCTGGTTTACTCCAAGGGTAACCGTTCCGCTGCTGTCCGTATCCCGGTAGCTGCTGTAACTCCTAAGGGCTGTCGTATTGAATTCCGTACACCGGACTCCACGGCTAACCCATACCTGGCATTCTCCGCAATGCTGATGGCGGGTCTGGACGGAATCAAGAAGAAGATCAACCCTGAAGAAATGGGTTACGGTCCACTGGACAAGAACATCTACGAATTGTCTGATGCAGACAAAGAGAAGATCCGCAGCGTTCCAGGTACACTGGACGAAGCACTTGACGCTCTGGAAGCTGACTACGAGTTCCTTACAGAAGGCGGCGTATTCACTAAGGACTTCATCGATAACTACATCGCTCTGAAACGTTCTGAAGCTCAAGCCGTTGCGATTCGTGTTCATCCGCATGAATACTCCCTGTACTTTGATGTATAAGATAAGCTAACTTGAATAGAGCTTGATGAAGAAGCCTCCGGGATCATTTGATTCCGGGGGCTTTTTCTGTTGTGTACTGGACATCAAAGCTGTACCTGCCCCGCCTCCCAGTTGTGCCAAGCTATTCTGTATCTGTACGGGAAGTAACTGGTATGGCCACAAATGATTGTAGGATAGCGGCATTGGCGGAAACGGGGCGGTTGCAAAGGCTGGGTTGCTGTTCGTGCCGGGGCGGAGGATCACCAGTAACTAACGCGGACTGAAAGGACGCTGTTTCGTCAAAAAGCCCCCTAACGGGGCCCAAACGGACTGAGATTCCGTTATGTTGTTCATTCGAGACCGAAAGGAGGGGGAGATGCTTATTTAAGTGAATCTGAGTCCGTTTGGCCAGTGAGTCCCACGGATTTGTTCAAATAACGGATTCTCATTCCAACTCACTAACTTAGGGAATGTGGAGAGTCCAGTCTGGCATAGCCTTATGAGTGGTCGTGATTTCGTGATTTTTCGTGTTATTTAATAGAATATATCCTATAAAATCTCAACTTGATCATATATAACGCTTACATTTTGTATGTATTTCAGATGTATGAAATTTCAGGCGTGTTTGTACTATATTTAAGTCGGATTTATATAAAATATAAGACTGATTACGAAAGTGGTTTCGTGATTGATGAAATACACATAAAGGCTGTAATATCAGCTTTTATGGTAACTATTTTGCACATCAAAGAACATGAAAAAAACCTTTACAAAGATTTATAACGATGTAATAATGAAAAACGAAACCGATTTCGGAAAGTTCGATTAAAAATGCAATCTATCTTTGTAGTATAGAGAGGATGAATACAGTGAATCACGATCACAAGATAAAATCAGGCTGGAGCTTCACCGGCAATAATGGGGATTTCAGACTGGAGCAGCCGGACCGGAGCAGTTTTTTATATTTTCCCCTGGTGAATGAGGGGGGCATGATGTCCTCGGTCAGCCCGAAGCTGCATGGTCAGGTGACTTCAGGTCATAATACATTCCTTACTCCGCCGCTCTCCGTGGAGGATCTGCATAATTCCCGCGCTTCCCGCAATTTCTGGGTATATATCGAAGGACAAGGCGCATGGTCAGCTACGGGAGACTCCGCCCGGCAGAATGCCGCGGTATATGGCGAGGGTGCTGATGAATCTCTGCTGGAAGCAGGGCTGTTATGGCATAAAGTGACCCGCAACAATAAGGAGCTGGGGTTAGGAGCACAGATCACGAGCTTCGTACCCTGCGGCAATGACAAAGTAGAGCTGATGAAGGTTGTGTTGACAAACAGCGGCACGAAGGAGCTCACGCTGACTCCGACGGCTGCCATTCCGCTGTATGCGCGTTCAGCAGATGATCTGCGGGATCACCGTCATGTTACTTCGCTGCTGAACCGGATTTATACTTCCGCTTACGGAGTGGAGGTACAGCCGGCGCTTTCCTTCGACGAACGCGGGCACCGGGTAAATCATACCGCTTACGGGGTATTTGGTGCTGCGGAAGGCGGAGCACAGCCGGTTGGCTTCTTCCCGGTGCAGGAGGAATTCATCGGTGAAGGCGGAAGTCTGGACTGGCCGGAAGCGGTGGTGCGCAATCTGGCTCCGGAGATAGGTGAAGGGGGCGGAATACACAAGGAAGGGTATGAAGCGCTTGGCGGACTGCGTTTTGCAGAGATTACACTTGCTCCAGGACAGAGCCATTCCTATGTAGTTGTACTTGCGATAGAGAATGACAGAATCGGCGTGCCGGCTTTGATGGCCAAGTATGGCTCAACCGCTGCTTTTGATACGTTATTGGAGGAGAATAAGACCTTCTGGGAGGAAAAAGTGAATACGGTAGAGTTCCATACCGGAGATCATGCCGCTGATGAATGGATGAAATGGGTTACTCTGCAGCCCGTGCTGCGCAGACTGTACGGCAACTCCTTCCTGCCTTATCATGACTATGGAAGAGGCGGCCGCGGCTGGCGTGATCTCTGGCAGGACTGTCTCGCTCTGCTGATCATGGAGCCTGCTGATGTGCGCAGCCTGCTGCTGAACAATTATGCCGGTGTCAGAATCGACGGCAGTAATGCAACGATCATCGGGCAGCAGCCTGGTGAGTTCATAGCGGACCGTAATAATATTCCCCGCGTCTGGATGGATCACGGCGCATGGCCGTTCCTTACTACGATGCTGTACCTCGATCAGAGCGGTGATCTCGACTTCCTGCTGCAGGAGCAGACCTATTTCCGGGATTCCTTCATGAGCCGCTGCAAGGAACGCGATACATCCTGGGAGCCCGGAGCCGGCAGCAGCCTGCGGACTGCAGCAGGTGAGGTGTATACAGGCACCATTCTGGAGCATATCCTGCTGCAGAATCTGGTTCCATTCTTCAATGTGGGTGAGCATAACAATATTCTGCTTGAAGGCGCTGACTGGAATGACGGCCTGGATATGGCGGCCCAGCGGGGGGAAAGTGTAACCTTCACAGCCTTCTATGCCAGCAATCTGCTGGATCTCTCCCGGCTGCTGATCACGCTTAAGGAGCGTACCGGAGGAGATACCCTGGAGCTTGCGGAAGAAATGAAGCTGCTGCTGGATTCGCTTGGCGAATCTATTGATTATGAATCTATCCCTGCCAAACACGGACTGCTGGACCGCTACTATGCCGCAGCACCGAATAAGGTTAGCGGAATCCGTGTCCAGCTGAAGCTGGAGCAGGTTGCAGCGGATCTGGCCCGCAAAGCGGAATGGATCTTCGATCACCTGCGCCGCAATGAATGGGTAGAAAGCGGGCATGGCGACGGCTGGTTCAACGGCTATTACAATAATGACGGGGAACGTGTGGAGGGTGAGTTCACTGAAGGTACCCGCATGACGCTGACTGGGCAGGTCTTCCCGCTGCTGGGTCATGCTGCTGCACCGGAGCAGATTTCAAGCATTGTCTCGGCGGTGGAGCGCAATCTGTTCGATGGCAAAATCGGCTACCGGCTGAACAGCAATTTCGGCGGCATTCAGCAGAATCTGGGCCGTGCCTTCGGCTTCGCTTTTGGCCACAAAGAGAATGGAGCCATGTTCAGTCATATGACTGTAATGTACGGGAATGCGCTGTATAAACGCGGATTTGTTAAAGAAGGACGCAAGGTACTTGATTCGCTGTACAGCCTGAGCGCGAACTTTGAGGTCAGCCGGATGTACCCGGGTATCCCGGAATATATCAATGAGCAGGGCAGAGGGATGTATACGTATCTGACCGGTTCGGCAAGCTGGATGCTGCTGACAATGGTCACAGAGGTATTTGGTGTCAAAGGCAAGCTGGGCGATCTGCTGCTGCAGCCGAAGCTGGTTAAAGAACAGTTTGATGCCGAAGGCCGTGCTTCTATCAAAACTATCTTTGCCGGACGCGGGCTGAAAGTCGTCTATACGGCTTCAGGAAGCGCTGAATACGGAGAGTACCAAATACATGCTGTGAAGCTGAACGGGGCTGAGGTAACGCTTCAGCGCGTCTCAGAAGGGGTTCTGATCTCGCGTAGCCTGCTGAGCGCCCTGCCTGAAGGCCAAGTCCATCTGCTTGAGGTTGAACTGGCGTAAGGCCGGACGATAGGAATTTAAGACGCCTGCTCTGCCGGTCCGCCGGGAGCGGGCGTTTTCATATGAGATGCCCTATAAACGGTGCAGCAGCTGCGGGCTAGAGCGTAACTACAGGAAACCTGCAGAAATTGCATCCGAAAGCTTGTGTATTCACAGCAGTAACGGGTAAGCTTAGAATCCATAGGTCAAGCATAGATCGATCATAGGCCAAACATAGAAAGTAGAAAGGAAGGGCATTAAGTGGCACATATTCTATCAAACGGAATACTTACAGTGGAGATAGCAGAGCCGGGAGCATATAGCGGCACCCGGTTTGATTGGAGCGGATTTATTACAGGAGTGACTCTGGAGCAGGGGGGACATACCTTTTGTGTGCCGGAGAGTCTGGTTCCGGGACAGGGCAGCGGAGGCATAGGCCTGTGCAATGAGTTCGCCATTTCCCGGGCAATCGGCTATGAGGATGCCGCTGCCGGTGAGTGGTTCCCGAAGCCCGGGGTCGGGCTGCTGCAGAAGCAGAGCGATGAATCATACGATTTTTTCGGGAAGTATCCGCTTATTCCCTTCACCATAAATCAAGAGCTCAGCAGGCATTCGGTCACTTACACCGTTCAGCCGATGGAGTGCCGGGGCTACAGTATGCGGCTGACTAAGACGATTACGCTGAATGAGGACCGGCTGGATATTGCCTACGGGATTGAGAATGTAGGAGAGAAGCCGCTGCGCATAGAGGAATATATTCATAACTTTGTCGGAATCAACGGCGCAGCTGTCGGCGGGGAATATGAACTGAGGCTGCCGGGAACACTCCGGATTGCAGCGCCTGAATCCTCATATACTGACAATTTGCTGAGCCTGTCCGGTAACAGTCTTACATGGAAGGAGGCGCCGGACCGTCCCTTCTATTGCCGGCTGGAGGGCTGGGAGAACGCGGCGGCTGATCATTATTGGGAGCTCATCCATAAGCCAAGCGGCGCCGGAATCCGGGAGAGCGGGGATTTCACGGCGGAACGGATCATTCTATGGGGTGAAAAACATGTAATTTCTCCCGAGGTTTTTATTGACATCACCATTTTACCGCGTCACAGCAAGGGTTGGAAGCGCAGCTATCAATTTTTTGCCTCCTGAAGCCTGTCTAGCTTACCTCCTATGTGAATAATTATACTTGCTGCTGTTTAATGTTATCTGCTATCATAGCGATATCCATATTCATAGGAGAGAAAGGGTGGGAGTAATTTTGAGCAAGAGAGCATACAATTTTAATGCCGGGCCGGCGGCACTGCCGCTTACAGTATTGGAACGTGCACAAGCGGAGTTTGTTGAATTCCGGGAGAGCGGAATGTCTATTATGGAGATGTCGCACCGCGGAGCTATATACGAATCCGTGCATAATGAAGCTCAGGAACGCCTGCTTTCACTCCTCGGCAATCCGCAAGGCTACAAGGTATTGTTCATTCAAGGCGGAGCAAGCACACAGTTCGCTATGGTTCCGATGAACTTCATCTCTCCAGGCCAGGTCGGCAGCTATGTCATGACAGGAAGCTGGGCTGACAAGGCACTGAAGGAAGCCAAGCTGGCAGGCGGAGGGCATGTTGCCGCATCCTCAGAGGATAAGAAGTTCCTGGCGATTCCGGAGCTTGGCAGCATCAAGGCTGCTGACAATGCCGCATATCTGCATGTTACCTCGAATGAAACGATTGAAGGGACACAATACGCAGAGTATCCGGATGCCGGTTCTATTCCGCTGATCGCAGATATGTCCAGTGACATACTGAGCCGTTCCTTCGACATCAACAAATTTGGTCTGATCTATGCAGGTGCGCAAAAGAATCTCGGACCTTCAGGCGTCACTGTAGTGATCGCCAAGGAAGAGCTGATTTCCAATTCTCCTGCGAATATTCCGACGATTCTGCGGTATGATACACATTATAAGAACAACTCTCTCTACAATACGCCGCCATCCTTCTCTGTATATATGGTTAATGAAGTGTTAAAATGGATTGAGGAACAGGGCGGGCTTGCCGGTACCGAAGCCAAGAACCGTGATAAAGCAGGTCTCCTCTATGACTATATCGACGGCAGTGACGGCTTCTACCGCGGAGTTGCGGAAGAAGGCAGCCGTTCCATTATGAATGTAACGTTCCGGATGCAATCGGAGGAGCTGGAGAAGCAGTTCATCAAAGCTTCCGAAGCGGAAGGATTCGTTGGCCTCAAAGGCCACCGCAGTGTTGGAGGCTTGCGTGCCTCGATCTATAATGCGGTTCCTCATGAGAGTGTTAAGGCGCTTGCCGATTTCATGAAGCATTTCCAGCAAACTCAAGGTTAATGAAAGAACGCTCCTGACCTTCCGCCTGGCGGTGGAGGGTCTTCTTCTTGCCCGCAGCTCAGGATTTCCGGGCTCCGCCTGTACCTGGAGCCATCATCAAGAATTCATTACAGGGCCAAGTAAGTCTTTAGGACCCTACAGAGAGGAAGCATCCGAATTATGGCATTACACATTGTGCTGGTAGAACCGGAAATTCCGGCGAATACAGGCAATATTGCCCGCACCTGTGCGGCTACGGGAACCCATCTCCATCTCGTGCGTCCCCTCGGTTTCCGTACAGATGATGCAACACTGAAACGTGCCGGACTCGATTATTGGCATGCGGTAACCATTGAGTATCATGATTCCTTCAGTGAAGTACTTGAGAAGTATAAGGAGGGCCGCTTCTTCTACGCCACCACAAAGGCGGAGAAGCGTTATACGGATTTCACCTTTCAGGATGGTGATTTCTTTGTGTTCGGCAAGGAAACCAAGGGATTGCCCGCAGATATTCTGGAAGCCGGCAAGGAAACCAGAATGCGCATGCCGATGAGCGAAGCAGTAAGATCGCTTAATTTATCTAATTCTGCAGCGATTATTGTTTATGAAGCGCTCCGGCAGATGGATTTCCCGCAACTTTTCTAAAAGTTGACATCAATTTTTATTTTTTTCAGCAGGATTCGACATTTTAGTAACGAAATAGTTAATTAGTGCCGAAATAAGTAGTATAGAACGTGAACTTAAGAATGGGAGTTCTCATTCTTAAGTTTATCTTATGTAGCTACTAATTATCAGTTGAACAGGAGAGTGTAAGTTAGATATGAAACCTGCTGGCGTTGTACGTAAAGTAGATCAGCTGGGTAGAATTGTTCTGCCTAAGTCCCTGCGTAAAAGGTATTCAATGAATGAAGGCGACCCTGTAGAAATTCTGGTTCAGGGCGACCATATCATTCTGGAGCGTTACCGTCCGAAGTGTGTCTTTTGCGGAGGTATGGAAGGCGTAAGCGAATATAAAGACCGTTATATTTGTGCAAGCTGCCTTTCGGAAATGACTCAATTGCCAAGACACGCGTAAGTGCAAACAGTATTACTATCTACATAGGAGAAGCGCTGAACGGCGTCCTGTAACAGGCTGCTGATTGGAAAAGGCTTTTCTTCACACCAAAAAGAGCGCCGCACATCAGTGCGGTGCTCCTTTTTTTGTAAACGCTCAGCGGTCTCTTATAAGCCCTTGGTCTTGTCGTCGTTGTAGGAAGAAGTAAGGATGCCGGCCAGAAACAGCAGAAAAACCAGGGTCACGATCCAAAAAGTCAGGGAGAACGACATGCTGTGCACCTCCGTTAGTGACTGTTATTCGTTAATCTGATTATACGCTTTCATTCCGCAAAAATAAATGAAAATGTGATTTATGGCATTGACGAACTCCAGCCACTTACTTGAAGAACAGGAAGTTCGTCGGTACACGCCGCAAATTGCCGTCAGAAGGCTTATTGATTACCTTCCCCCGGAAGATCAGCGAGGAAGATCCGCCTCCATCGAGATTGTAGGCATCAATGACGCCAAGGTTATACAGCTTGTCCTGAAGCTCTGCCAGAGTAGCCCCGGAATTGCCGTTCTCGTCATAACCGTCGGCCACCAGAATGAGCAGCTGATCATCCTTGAAGTTGCCGATCACGGTGCGCGGTGCGCGCTTCGGAGTAAGCTGCCATTTCTGCGGGATCACAGTCTTGGTGTGATTCTTCAGCAGAACCGGCACGAAGGTGGCGCCAAAAACGGGCTCCAGCTGATCCAGCTGTGCCCGGCTGCTGAACTTGCCGCCGATCAGCTGCCCGGACTTATTCAGGCCGACGAAGCTGAGATCTTTGTAGCTGGGTTCGAAGCCGTACAAATACTGGCCGCCGACAATGGTTGTAGACAGCGGATAACGCTTGCCGTTCTGATCGGCGAACCCGCCGGCATTGATGCCTGCGGATGCACCATAGCGGTTCACGGCTTGCATGGTGGTCTCAGATGCGCCAGTGCCGTCACCGGCCAGACTCATCTTCATGGCGGCAGGATCCTTCAGCCTGATCTTTAACGCGTATGCTTTATAGTTTCCGGGGTTCAGCCGGTACAATTCAATGGTAATCCGGTCACTGGTAATTACATCGGCAGGTATGCCCAGCCGGGAGGTAATCCGGTTATTGTAGATCCGCTCCGGGCGGGAGGCCTGGGCTGCGGCCGTACTGACCAGCGCATTCATGGCATTCGTGGTCTGCTTATACAGCAGGGCACTGGCGCTGATCGAATCGATGGTGTAAGACGCATAGCTCTTGGCTACGGCCAGATCCTGCTTAAGCTTAGCGGTTTCACTAACAGGGCCGGAGACAGCAGTAAAGGGTCTGGTATCCAGCTTGAGGTCGAGCGGCGGCTGATACAGC
Organism: Paenibacillus sp. IHB B 3415; assembly: GCF_000802655.2. Taxonomy (NCBI): domain Bacteria; kingdom Bacillati; phylum Bacillota; class Bacilli; order Caryophanales; family Paenibacillaceae; genus Paenibacillus; species Paenibacillus sp. IHB B 3415. Next base: position 76,255 of record NZ_JUEI01000050.1, read on the forward strand.
CACAGGCAGAGCAGCAGTCCGAACAACGGCGCGGTCAGGAGCATGAAGAAACGGTTTACTCTTTTGACAGGAGTCATCATTTGAGCAGATCCATCTCTTTCTTAAGCGCATCCAGCTGCTTCTTGACCTCGCTTAATTGCGTATACAGTTTGTTGCTGTTGTCGGTCTTGTTGCTGGCGTTATCTTTGGTGAAGGTCAATAATTCATTAAAGGTCTGCACCGTGCTCTGCAGTTCCTTCACCTGTTCGGTCAGGACGGCGATCTTGGATTCGTAATCGGTCTTCAAAACGGTAAGCTGCTGCTGGCTTTGTGATCCAAGCTCGCTCAGCACCTGATCTTTCAGATGGTTCGTGTAGCTGTACACGGCATAAACGCCGAGTGCAATCATCAAAATCCAGAACAGTAGAAACCATTTTACGGAAGGTCCGCTTCTCTCTGCGCTCCGGCGCGAGTGTACCCGGGTCGATTCCGCTAGCGGTTGCATTTCATCACCTCAAGCCATTTTTTTTCAAGTCCCCATTCTATCAGACTTTTACTATTTTCGCAAAAGTGAAAGAGCTTGTGAAAACAAGAAAAAGTAATTGCATCCTGTTAAACTACTGCGATACAATTTCTATAGATTGGAATATCTGAGGGGCGTATTCAAGGTAAAAGTAGGAAGAACAGACAAGACATCATAGTTCCTTGCTTGCGTGTTAACCGGAAACGCTTATCGCGCTTTCCATTCTCGTAAATTATATAGATAGCAGGAGGTCTGGGCATTGATGAAAGTCTGGCGGGTGGTCATCGTGGGATGTCATCCCACAAGTATGTTGGGAACAAAATTGATTCTGGAAGAAGGGGGAGAGCTGGAGGTTGCAGGTATGTATTCCACCTGGAGCGAATGCGTTTCCATGGTGCGGGATACCGGGCCGGACCTGGTACTCAGTGATTATCAAATGCCGGAAGGAACGGTAGAGGATGTTCTGCCAGAGATGAAGAAGAGCTCACAGAGCTCCCATTTTATAATTATGACCGAAGAGAACGATAAAGAAATGTTTCAGCCGCTGATTGAGCTTGGGGCCAGCGGAGTGCTGTCCAAGGGGGCGACTCCGAATCAACTGCTGCAGATGATTAGTGGAATCCGTGAAGGCTTCCTCTCCATTCCGCTGGAATGGATTGAGAAGGGGGTACGTCCGGTGACCTCTTCCAAAGGGCTGGACGCTGTAATGCAGCTTACACAGACAGAGATGTTTATTATGGAACGCATTGTGCAAGGAATTACATACGATAAGATCGCCCTGGAAATTGAAGTCAGCCGCCGCTCGATCGATAACTATCTGCGCAAGATTTATGTTAAGCTGGAAGTATCTACGAGGGCACAGGCGATCGAGAAGTTCGCCCTATTCTCAAGACAGAACAAGCAAATCTACGCCTAATCCCCGTATAACGACATAATGCCGTCCGGGCTGGAATATTCTTAAACCAGAGTAAAGGGGGGAGCGTATGAAGTATGAATTTTCTGCGCGCGCACATACGTTGTTGTCATCACCACTGCTGAGCATCCGCAAACAAACGCGGCGCGGCACACTGATCTCGCTGGCGGAAGAGCTGCCGGCGGAGGAATTATTCCCGTTGCCGCTATTGTCTGAAGCGGCGTCGACGGTGATTTCAGCAGATGCCGGAGCTCTGCAGTACGGCGATCCCGAGGGCTATGGCCCGCTGCGGGAGTGGCTTACCGGAGATTGGCTGGGAGGCAAAGGGGTAAATGTGGCCGAAGGCGGAGTTCTTCTGACAACGGGAAGCCAACAGGCCATCGATTTGCTGGCCAGAGTCTATATAGATCCCGGTGACCGGGTGCTGGTCGAGAATCCGACCTCCCCGGGCATTCTGCAGGCGCTGCGGATGCAGGGTGCCGTTATCATTCCGGTGCAGGGGGATAAGGACGGCCTGCTGCCCGATCATCTGCGCAGCGGAATCCGCCAGCACCGGCCCAAAATGCTGTTTGCCACACCGAGCTTTACCAATCCGAGCGGTGTGCTGTGGAGCCTTGCGCGGCGCAAGGAAATCCTTGAGCTGTGCACCTCCCATAACGTGCTGATTATAGAGGATGATTCTTACGGTGATCTGCATTTCCAGCGTTATGATGAGCATCCATCTCTGAGATACCCTTCCCTCTACGCGCTGGAGAATGTCAGCGAGGGCGGGCATGTGCTGTATATCGGTTCATTCAGCAAAACGGTTGCGCCGGCGCTGCGGACGGGCTGGGCGGCGGGAAGCCGCGAGCTGATCGGGATGATGACCGCTGCGAAGCAGATGGCGGACTGGCAGTCCAGCTCGCTGAACCAGCGGCTGCTGCATCATCTGCTTAGTGTAAGCGCCTTTGATCTGCGGGAGCATATCACCCTGCTGAACCGGGAGTACAACACCCGCCTGAAGCTGATGGCCGAGCTTCTGAAACGTCCGGCCTGGAAGAGCAGCGTGTATGATATGCCGGTTGGCGGGATGTTCCTCTGGGTGTCGCTGCCGGAGGGTCTGGATGCCATGGCACTGCTGCGTGCCTCATTGGCTAAAGGCGTAGCCTTTCTGCCCGGACCGCTCTGCAGTGTAAGCGGAGGCTCGGACCGGATCCGGCTTAACTTCAGCCACCCCGGCCGGGATGAGCTGCTGCTGGGCATGAATCTGATGAGTGAAGCGGTATCGGAGTTTACGGCGCGGAGCTGAGAGTGACGGGAATAACCGGAGCATGATATAGAAGAAGGATGACTGCTTGCCATGAAATGGCGGGCGGTTGTCCTTCTTTTTTTGGACTAAATTTACAAAGATGTCTTTAGAATCGGAAAAATATGAAACTTATCTTGTTGTAGAAGGAACTATACTTGGGCTGAGTGTCAAATTTATTCCAAACCCAAGGAACCGGAGCTGAAAGAAAATGAAAATAAACAAAACATATAGGTTGGCAGCTTGCATTGCAGTATTGCTGCTGGGAGGATGCAGCAGTAATCCGGAACCACCGGATGCGCCTGTACCCACCGAATCCGCAGGACCTGCCGCTGGCAAAGGTGAAACGGGCCGTTCGGCTTTAGATACTCCTGTATGTGAGGAACCGGTCAACAAGCTGCACTACAGCCGGAATCAGCTCCAGGAGATCCGGGAAGCGGCGCAAAAAGCCGGCCTGGTGAACGTATATATTCCTGAGATTGGCGGCGGTCCGGATGATTATTTTGAAGAGGCCAAGGTGGACGGAAAACGGTTGACCCTTCATTTCATCCGGATGGCGATTACTGAGTCTATGGAGGAGCTGGAGCCTGCGGGCGGAAATAGAACGGTTACCAAGGTGCGGCTGTCCCCGCAATTGGAAGGAAAGTGGATTAGCGAAGAGGAGAGTGCGGTGGAATATCTGTATGGTGAAATAGAAAACACCCATTTTGAAATCTTCTCGGCCAGAATGTTTGACCGGAAGGATTTTGAGGATGCAGCGGAATCATTGATTCTGCTCCAAGAGAAATGACATGCCAGAGCGAATGCAGCAGATTTTAATTTGAAATTTCCAGGGTGCTGTGTTAGGCTGAAATCAATTAAATCTTCCATAAACACATCGTTTACTGGATTGTTACTGGCCGGGCCAGGCAAAACCTAAACTGATGGTGACTGATTTGAACCCTTTAACTGGGGCTTCAATGACATTGCCATAGGTTTAGGTTTTTCTGTTTTCCGGGCCTTCTGATCTGGACAACAACTAGGAAAAGGGGTAATGACAATGGCTGCAGTACAAAACGGATTTCCTGAGAATTTCTTATGGGGCGGCGCAACCGCTGCCAATCAGCTGGAGGGGGCTTTTGACCAGGGCGGGAAAGGGTTGTCGACCGCAGATATGATCGCCTTCGTGCCCAAGGATAAACGGCAGGGAGATCATTCGATGGAAATCACCACCGAGCGGATTGCCCGGATTCTTGCCGGAGAGACGGAGGACTGGTTTCCGAAACGTGAAGGCGTTGATTTCTATCACCGGTACAAAGAGGACATCGCCTTATTCGCTGAGATGGGCTTCAAGGTCTTCCGGATGTCGATTAACTGGGCGCGTATTTTCCCGAATGGCGATGATGCCATGCCGAACGAGCAGGGCCTGCAATTCTACGATGATGTATTCGATGAACTGCTTAAATACGGCATTGAGCCGCTCGTGACCTTGTCTCATTATGAGACGCCGCTGGGACTAACGCAGAAGTATAACGGCTGGGCCAGCCGTGAAGTGGTTGGCTTCTATGTGAAATATGCCGAAACTGTATTTACCCGCTACAGAAGCAAGGTGAAATACTGGCTGACCTTCAACGAAATTAACGTGATGCTGTTCAGTCCATACACCGGAGGCGGTATCCTTACCGATCACGTGGAGAACAAGCTTCAGACCGTGTTCCAGGGACTGCACCACCAGTTTGTGGCAAGTGCTCTGGCAACCAAGCTGGGTCACGAGATTATTCCCGGCTCCCAGATCGGCTGTATGCTGGCCCGGATGGAGAGCTATGCGAATACCTGCAATCCAGCGGATGTGCGTAAGAGCCAGCAGGAGAATCAGATGAATCTGTTCTTCACTGATGTGCATGCGCGCGGGAAGTATCCCCGTTACATGGACCGTTATTTTGCCGAAAACAACATTGTGATCGCCCGCGAGCCGGGAGATGATGAGATTCTGGCTGCGAATACAGTGGACTTCATCTCGTTCAGCTATTATATGACGCTTACGGTTTCTGCCGGTCCGGAAGGCGAAGCTACAGCAGGGAACTTGCTGGGAGGAATCAAGAACCCTTATCTGAAAGCCTCCGATTGGGGCTGGCAGATTGACCCGGTGGGTCTGCGTATCACACTGAACAACCTGTACGACCGGTACCAGAAGCCATTGTTCATTGTGGAGAATGGACTGGGTGCTTTTGACAAGGTGGAAGCAGACGGGGCGGTTCATGACCATTACCGGATCGATTATTTGCGCGAGCATATCAAGGAGATGAAGGAAGCGGTTAAGGACGGTGTGGAGCTGATGGGCTACACGGCCTGGGGACCGATTGATCTGGTCAGTATGTCTACCTCGGAAATGTCCAAACGCTACGGATTCATTTATGTAGACCTGGATGATACCGGAAGCGGCACGCTGAACCGCAGCAAAAAAGATTCTTTTGAATGGTACAAGCAGGTTATTTCATCTAATGGTGAAATTTTATAACATTATTGGGGCATGCTTAAGAAGCCCAAAGATCTTAAGTAAACCGTTTTCATAAAAGTATTGTCATTTTTATAATGATATGCTAAGATGCTGCTACAGGTGAAATAACTGGATTGTTACTGTTCATTCAGGCAAAACCAGAAACGGGCATTGTTGTATGCCGTTTTGGTTTTGCCTTTTTTTAACCTATTAGGAAGCATATATTCGGGGTTCCCCGCAAAGTACCTGAGTTAGCATACATGTTATATCCCCACGTTGTGGGGTGATTTTATTACTCTGACGGTGTAAGGTGATGGAATGAAAATTGCTAAGGTGCTCAACAACAATGTTGTAACTGTAATCGATGCCAGCGGGAAGGAACTGGTCGTAATGGGCCGGGGGATTGCCTTCAAGAAGCAGGCTGGTGATGACATTGAAGAGGACAAGGTTGAGAAAGTATTCTCCCTGGAGAATAAAGAAGGTTCACAGAAGCTGATGTCGCTGCTCTCCGATATTCCGATGGAGTATGTGGAATGTACCGATGAAGTGATCCGTTATGCCGAAACGGTCCTGGGAGAGAAGCTGCATGACAGTATCTATATCTCGCTCACGGACCATATCCATTTCGCCATCGACCGCCACCGTCAGGGGCTTCAAATCAAGAATGCACTGCTGTGGGAAATTAAGCGGATGTACCGCAAAGAGTTCTCCATTGGACTGAAGGCGCTGCAAATCATTGAGGAGCGGCTTGGCGTGCTGCTGCCGGAGGACGAGTGCGCTTTCATTACAATGCATCTGGTCAATGCACAGATGAATGGTGAAATGCGTGAGACGGTGAGCATTACGAATATTGTGAAGGACATCCTAAACATTGTCCGGCGGACTTTTCTGATTGAGCTGGATGAAGAATCGCTCGGGTATTACCGTTTTTTGACCCATCTGAAATTCTTCGCGCAGCGGGTCGTTCAGGGTACAGCCGCTGAGGACCGGGATAAGGATCATGCGCTGCATGATCTGGTCATGCAGCAGTACCCGGCAGCATATGCCTGTACGATGAAAATTGCCGACTACACACGCAAGATTTACAAGCGGGTCTTGTCCAAGGAAGAAATCCTCTACCTGACCATCCATATTGAACGGATTAACCGCAATGAAAATGATGTAACTGAATAATGTGGTGCAGGATTGCTACTCTACCCAGAGGCAAAACCTAAACTCGGACAGTGATGAGCGTAAGTATGCATCACGGACCGGTGTTTAGGTTTTTCTTTTGCCAAAAATACACAATAAACAACATAATAGACTAAAGGAGTTAGCCCATATGAATAAAAAAGAGCTGTCTAAAGAAATATTGCGGCTGGTCGGCGGAGAAGAAAATATCGATCAGGTCACCCATTGCATGACCCGTCTGCGCTTCAATCTGAATGACAATAACCGTGCTGACAAAGCGGCGCTGCAGAAGACGGATGGCGTGATGGGAGTTATGATCAACGGCGGGCAGTTCCAGGTCATCATCGGTAATGATGTGCCGGTAGTCTACAATGAGCTGGTCGGCAATATGGCGGGTTCTCCCGAGAAGAAGACCTCCGCTGAAAAGGTAGACAAGAAGAAGCAGAATCCGCTAAGCAAGCTGTTCGATTTCATCTCGGGGATCTTCACACCGATCCTGCCGGCCATCACCGGCGCGGGGATGATCAAGGGGATTGTAGCGCTGCTCGTGGCGCTGGGCTGGATGGGCACGGATAACTCTACTTATGTTATTCTCTCGGCCATCGGTGATGGCGCCTTCTACTTCCTGCCGATCGTGCTGGCGGTCAGTGCTGCCCGCAAGCTGGGCAGTAATATGTACATTGCTGCAGCAATAGGGGCTGCGATCCTGCATCCAACGGTTACTACGCTGCTGGGGTCTGGGGAGACGGTCACGTTTGCTTCGCTGCCGGTGGTAGCCGCAACCTATTCTTCATCCGTGATTCCGATTGTCATTGCGGTATGGCTGGCTTCCTATGTGGAAAAAGCCGTAGATAAAATCACTCACGCTTCCCTGAAGCTGATTATTGTTCCAACGGTAACGCTGCTTGTCATTGTACCGCTTACCCTGATTGCGGTCGGCCCGCTGGGCGTAATTATCGGGGACGGTCTTACCGGAGGAATCAGCTGGCTGTTCGAAAATACCGGCCTGTTCGCAGGACTGCTGCTTGGCGGAACGATGTCATTACTGATCATCACAGGGATGCACTATGCATTGATTCCGATCATGATTGCTTCTATTGCCCAGCTTGGTTATGACTATATGATTCCAATTATGATGGTTGCTAACTTCGCCCAGGCGGGCAGTGCGCTCGGTGTCTCTCTGAGAACCAAGAACAGTAAGCTGAAATCTCTATCGATGTCCACTAGTATTACTGCCTTTATGGGAATTACAGAGCCTGCTATGTACGGCGTGAATATGCGCCTTAAGAAACCGTTTATCTCTGCCCTGATCGGCGGAGCTGTCGGCGGTGCGTTCCTCAGCTTGTTCAAGGTTAAGGCTTATGTTATCGGCGGACTTGCCGGGCTCTCCGGGATTCCGATGGTTATTGGAGCGACCTTCGTCTATTCGGTGATCGGTTTTGCGATTGGTGCTGCGGTTGCGGCTATCGTCACTTATATTCTGGGCTTTGAAGATGAGCCTGAGGCCGCTGCAGCGCCGGTTATGGAATCAGCACCTCCGGCAGCAGCAAGCGTGACGGCTGCGTCTGCTGTAACGCGGGTTGAACCGACGATGGTTAATGAAGAAGTGTTCAGTCCGATTGCAGGTGAAGTGAAGCCGCTGAGTGAAGTGAATGATCCGGCGTTCTCCGAAGAAATTATGGGTAAGGGCTTTGCCATTCAGCCCTCCGAAGGCCGCGTGGTATCGCCGGTCAACGGAACGGTGTTCTCGCTGTCGAAGAGCGGCCATGCGATTGGTCTGGTCAGTGACAGCGGAGCCGAAATGCTGATCCACATCGGGATCGACACCGTGAAGCTGAAGGGACTGCATTTCTCACCTAAGGTTACCGCTGGAACCAAGGTGTCTGTCGGCGATCTGCTGATGGAATTCGATCATGTTGAGATCGAGAAGGCAGGCTACAGCACCATTACGCCGGTCATTATCACGAATATCCAGCAGTATAACTCGATCCTGCCTTCCGGCCGCTCTTCCGTCAAGGAGAAGGAGCTGCTGTATACGGTGCTTGCCTAGGCCGGGTAGCTGGAAAGCTGAAAAGATAGATAGCCGAAAAGCCAAAAGCATAAGGCGGGTGTGACTGCAAGGTTTGGGAGGAAGTAGGGCTGAGACTTGTAAGTCTGGCGCGAAAGTAATGGAAGAACGAGTGGAAGAACGATTACAAGAACAAGTGAAAGAACTAGGGTGAAAAAAAGGAGTTGTCTCGCCACGCAGTGGGTCTGCGTACGGGATGACTCCGTATGTATGCGTATGCGTGTCTTTTTGCTCTGCCCAATTCTGCTCTGTCCTTCCACACGGATTAGGTGGAAAAAGAGCATTTAATTCTCCTGAAACTGGAGATTTCAGGGATTTAATTGGAAATAATGCATCTATTGATTCGGAATCCGCCATTCGAGTTGAAATCAGATCAATTAGATGCCTTTTATCCAACTAAACCGTTCTGCCCGGTTAAACCGGTTCGGCCCCCTAATTATGGAGACATTCTGCTAAAAACTCGTGTTTTC